>JAFGKM010000050.1 GCA_016928555.1 Candidatus Omnitrophota bacterium
ATATCCGCTGAATATACGACAGATACGTTCATTCCGAGATAGCAGTCCCTGCCGATTATTACTTTTCTGATAAAACCGCCCTGGGAATATATGATTTTTTCCGGGTCGTCAAAACGGTGAGAGTAAGGCGTGATGGTAACATTCTGCGCCAGAAGGGAGTAATCGCCTATCTCCAGTCCCTGGTGCCCGTGCAGGCAGCAGCCTGTCCCGATGTAGACGTTTTTGCCGATGTTGATATAACCTTCAGGGGTTTCCCCGTCAAGGTAGACTCCGTATTTTAAGCGCGCCCCTTCCTGCAGGACAATCCCTGTTTCAGAGGTGGCGAGCAGGACACAGCGGTCGGAGACCTGCGCATAATCCTCCAGTGATATGTACTGCGGGTTTTTGAATATGACGCCCCGTCCGATAGTAACGTTCTTGCCGAGGTGTTTCAGATTTCCCCTGTAATATTCAAGTCTCTTCTGTGCCGCAAATTCCCCTTCCATATTCAGAAATACGGACTTATGATAGAGTTCAAGGTCTTCCGGGCTCAACTGCGAAAAAGCTTTTGTAAAGAAATTTATTTCGTCCATAAAATTACTCTCCTTTGCGTTTGGAATAATCGGGTTTTGTCTGTACGGCATACCTGTAAAAAGCGAGCACATTTTCCACCGGCGTATTTTCCATTATCGTACTGCTGGTTGAGATAATGACCCCGCCGTGCCTTTTTTCTGAAAGAGAAACCATCCTTCCGATATCCTCCCTGATTTTCTCTGGGGTGGTATACATTGTGGTGGTAACGTTTATGCTTCCGCACAGAAATGGCAGGCGGTTATTCCTGCATCTTGTCTCAGATAATTTGAGCATATCCATTCCCTTATCCTCTTCAAACCCCTGGAAACCGTCAATGCCGCAGTCAATAAGTTCCGGCATTATCGGCAGTATGTTGCCGTCGCTGTGCCAGAGTAGATGTATGCCTGCTTCGGCAATCGGCTCAATCGCCCTCTTCAGATGAGGAAAATAAACGTTGCGAAGAATGGAAGGAGAACAGAGCGGACCGCTGTTGTCGCAGATATCCTCTCCCCAGTAAATAAGCGGTATAAGCCCGTGCTTCTTTATGGTTCGCGCTATGGCTGCATTTATCAGCCGCGCCTCTTCTCCCAGAAACGCAAACAACTTTTTTACAATTTCAGGATAGAGAATGTGCGCCATGAGATAATTTTCATAGCCGACGGAAGAAGATGTATACCACATCCAGCTCACCTTTCCGCAGCGGTGTCCGGGAACCCATACTATGGGGGACAGAAACTCCCCCCATTTATCAAGGGCAAGCCATGTATTTTCCGTTTTATCTGCAGAGACAAAATCCTTTGCTTTGTCGGCAGACGGAACTGTCAGGCAGAAATCACGGAAATCTTCGGGAGTTTTCATTTTCCCATGCTTATCCGCCCAATCCTGCAAAATTTTGAAAACTGCGGTATTCAGTCCGCTCAGGTTTAATTCCGCCCCGGGCCCGCAGATTCTGTCAAGCCGGTCCGGAAGGACAAACTGAAGAAGCATGTCAATATTTGAAATCTTAAGAGCTTCCGTGAAAACTTCCTTGGGATGGCTCAGGTAGTCGTCACGGCCCGTTATCCGCGCAATCGCGGCTTTTGTCCCGTTCCAACCCTGTACCGGTAGTCGGTCAACCGTTTTGAATTCAACAGCGTTCATTACCCGCTCTCTTTTTTCTCCGTAAGTTTCTTTTTTGTTTTTCATTCTTAGCGCCTTCCCGCGTGAATCAAAATTCGTTGAAGACTTTTATTGCTTTTCCTGTTTTAACGGACTCCCAGCAGGCACTGCAGGCCGAGATGACCTTTGCGCCCTCAACTTCATTGATAAGAGGCTGTTTGTCCTGCAGTATGCATTCTTCCATTTCCATAACGTACTTAAGCACCGACATAAGGTGCCCGGAATATTCCTTGCCGTCAAAGTCCTCCACGGCCTCGGTTCTGGAAAAATTCACTTCCTGGCGCGGCGCATCATGTCTCCCTTCTTCCCTGTAGACAGCATGGTAGTTGACTATATTGCCGTAAGTTCCGAAGACGCTGAACCCTTCCATCGGCAGTATGTCCGTATGGTGTCCGCCCGGCGGGGTGTGTATCCCCGTTGCCAAAAGTACACGCGCCATAAGTCCTGATTTAAATTTCAAGCTTATGAGAAAATTCATTTCCTTATCCTGCGGGTAGCGCAGGTCAACAGGGCTGGTTGCACCGTAAGCAAAGACCTCGTCGATATCCCCGAAGTACCAGCGCAGATGGTCTATCGGGTGGCATGCACCCCCGTAGATGATATCCTGGGGAACCTCATAGCGCCATGCTCCCCGGTCCAGGACATTCCATATATCTCCGTGGACATAATTTGCTTCAGCAAAAAGCGGCTTGCCTATTTTACCGCTGTCATACAGATCCTTGGCTTCCTGATGGTGCCTGACATAACGCCTGGTCTGGCCGACAAGGAATTTGCGCTTATATTTTCTGACAAGCGCCACAGTTTCCTTTGCCTCTTCAATGCTTATTACCATCGGCTTGGTGCATATGACGTGTTTGCCGGCTTCCAAAGCCTTTTTAATCATGGGGAAATGAAGGTGGTCAGGGGTGAATATCCCCACTATGTCAATATCATCCCGGTCCACCACATCTTCCCAGTTTGTGCTGGCGAAAGGTATCTTGAACTCATCTTTATTTTGTTTGAGCCGTTCCGGAATGGTATCGCAGATTGTCCGGACCGTGCACCTGAAACTGTCGTGCCTGTTGACGTAAAGCATGTTCCTGCCCATAAAAAGCCCTATTACTGAAATCCCGAGTTTTTTCTCCTGAGCCATTATGTATCTCCTTATCCTTTTGCTCCTCTTGAGAAAGCATGGATATTTTCCCGCGGAGTATCCTCCGAAAAATAGTCTGTGGTGGCTACGATAAAATTCTTCCGGCCGGACTTGCGCACCGCGTTTACAACCTCCCTGGTCTTTTTTTCTATCTCTTCAGGAGTTCCGTTCCTTAAAAGGTATATCTGGTCAATGTTTCCCGAGAGTACAGTATCCTCCGGGAAGATGGAAAGGGCATCTGTCAATACCGTATCGCCGTAAGGAGGGGGTGTCAGAGATTCATATGCCGGCATTTTCATCTTTGCATATAAAGGAAGCAGTTTTTCAGCATATCCGCAGTTGTGAAAAATAACGCCGGTCTTTTTTGCGCGGATGTATTCAATCAGCCGTTTTTCATATTCCATGATGAACCTGCCGTAGAATCCCGGGCTGACCATTTTTGAGTTTGCAATATTTGCCGCATAACTGACCAGGTCAGGGCCTGCCTCGAGAATCCGATCGATATAACCCATATTGCGCCGGAGCAAATATTCCATTAGTTCACGGTAAAACGTTTCTTCGGTCATTGCCCATAGAAAAAGCGTATCAATTTTGCAGAAGTAAAATGCGGCAAAATTGAAAGCTCCCTGTATCCACGGAGCTGTGACTCCGCATTCCCCGGAGACTTTTTTCGCTTTTAAAACCGGAGTTATATCTATCTGTTCGGGAACAGGCTGGTACTTTTTGCAGAGCTCAAAGTCATCACTGTTTTTAACAAGGTATTCCACAGGGCTTTCTTCATAGTCGTAGGCGGAAATCTTTGTCGTCTTGTAAACCTGCCTCAGTGTACCGCCCGGTGTTTTAACGGCGGTCTCGGTTATCTCGGAGTTTCCGGAAGACTTCTTTACCTCATTGACCTGCCAGTTCCCGGAGTTTTCGCCTATGGGGCTGTATGACGGAGTACAATTCCTGTGCATAAGGGCGAATCCGAAGTGGTCATAAACTTCCGGAGTCCGGTCGATAACGTCTATGCCGGCATCCTTAAAAAACGCCTTAACAAAATTGACATGTATAAACGGCGATACGGGATAATGCTGTCCCTCAACCTTAAGTTTATTAAAAAACTCCATAGTATCCTGCTTCGAGTTAAATGCTCACCAGTTTTAACGGCGTGGATGAAAGTCGTGCAAACTGATAATTCGTCTCTTTTTACCGCTGATCGGTTGAGGAGAATAATCTTTCCAGAAGCAGATTATATTTTATCCCGTCGAGGCGTTTAAGTAAAATCAGGCTTTTATCCAAAAGCTCCCTGAGCGCGGAGATTTCGGAAAGCGAAGAGTCTCCCGTCGCTTCATATTCCTTTTTTATTGCTTCTCCTTCGCTCAAAATCAAATTAACCTCTTTTTTCAAATCCTCGGACTCTTCCAGTTCCTCCCCTATGGTTTTTAGATTGAACAGTGATAGTAAAATGCGGTCTATTTTCTCTTTAAGGGGAAGAGCCTTCTGTTTTATTTCGTCCGTAATGAGCCCGGTTACCTGTGCCGTGAGCTGCCTCTCTATATTTTGCGTCTCGCCAGCGGGGAGCGGTTTATTGTAAAAAACGAAAGCGGCGAATCTCTCCGGTTCGTGGAAGCCATACTCCATGCCTGCCCAGGAGGAAAAGCGGTCTCCGTGTTCATCCCCCGCCATGCTTCCCGGAGTCATGACGTTCCTGCATACGTTTCCCGTCCATTTTTCTCCGTCGGCAGGTTTTTTCCCCAAGACGCTGAAAGGTATCTTTATCTCAACTTCCCAGTAATCCTGACCTCGTACCGTTGCCGCCTGCCAGTTGCTCAAGGCAATCGGCTGGCTCCCCGGTTCGCCGATGCCGTTCCATCTTTTCCCTGCCGCACTTATCATAAACTGTATGTATTTTTTCGCTCCCTGCGGGAAAATGAATATCTCCACGCTGTCGTCCTGCCAGATGTTTACATCGTTATCCTGCGCCTTTGTTACGAGCAGGTCTACGTTCGGCTCAACGCAGTGTATCCCTATATAAATTGCCTCCCCGTCATGCATCATTTTGAAAGAAGTCTGTTTTTTTGCGACAACATAGTTGCTGCGGAGGGCAAAGAATCCAGTTGCGGAGGGGATGTTGTCCCATGCGCCGTCGCCCGTTACTTCTCCGTCAATCAAGGGAGTTTTTGCGAGCCGGTAGCAGGGGTATGTCCTATTTTCCGCATACAGTTCCGATGCCAGAAAAAAAGCCGCCAGTCCGATTAAAAGAGTCCGTAAGGTACGGTTCACTTTATTTTTCTCCCTCAATTTTAAGGATGTAATCTATGACCTCCAACCGGATTGTATCAAGGTTGCGGTGCTCCGCATCCAGATTCTTAAGATAATCTTCTGCTTCTACAGAAAAGCTTCTTATGCTTGCGCTTGAAGACTTAAGCCCTTTTTCAATCACTTTTTCCAGAGTTTTCACATACCTAACGTCGTCTATCCCTTCACGTAAACCCTCCCATGCCAAGGTGTCAATTACTCCGTTTACCGTTGAATAGGTATAGTTGAGGTCGCGCATCTTGGCGTCGTCAAAATCGTTCCATCCGTTATTTCCGGAGGAATGCTGGTAGACATAATTAAAAATTCCGTCGTAGCCCATCTTCCAGAGAAGGAGCCCGTAATTCCGCCTGTGCAGTTCCGGATTCTCAAAACCGGCGAACGGGTTGCCGTAACTGCAGATTTGCCGGCCGCCGACCAGATGCGCCTCTTCGGCAAGTCCTTTATCAGGATACCCTGACCTGTTGAGAAGGTCCTGGATATCCCCCATGAGTTTAAAATTTTCCGCAAATCCCGCGCACCAGACCTTGCCGCCTGCCTCTCTGGCCGCAGTCCATGCCTGCCTCTGGGCTGTCAGCCTTTCTCCGTGCGCCTCATCGCGTCCCATTATATAAACGTCTGTGACTCCGTATTTTTTTGCGAGTTCAATCGCATCTGATACGCGTTTTTTCAGCGCTTGCAGTTTTTCGGGCATGGTGTCATACCCTATATTCTCGGCAAGATAAATTGGCTGTCCCGCCAGTCCTTCCTCCTGCCGTATTTTCAGGATTTTTTCATATATGTCCCTGTTTGTAGAGTGGTTGTAGACTGTGGGGTTTATTATCCCATGGGCGCTCATGTTTCTCAGTTCTGCACGGAATTGCTCTTCAGTCTTTGCCTCCGAAGAGACAGTGCCTCTGCCGTCTCCGCGGAATATTCCGCGATAATATAAGCTCTGCACCGGGAATGCCCTTGCTTCCAGGCGGAAGGGTAGTATTCTTACGTACAGCTTCACTGACCCTATCTGTTCCCCTACCGAAGAGAGAGCAATGGTTCCGTTATAAATGCCGGAAGCCGCATTTTCCGGAACCTTAAGCGTTATCCAAAACTGCTGGTTTGATTGTGCAGGAATAGTTACAGGCAGGAGTACAGGGCTCTCTTTTACCGGGAAATCCTCAATAAACGCAGATGTTTTTTCTTCAGGATTGCTTATCCATCTATAATCTTCCTCTTCCGGGAAACTCAGTTTCAGGTAATTCTCCTGTTTCTCGCAGTCAACCTTTACCAGTGAAGAATCATTGAGCAGGAGTTCGGGGACAAGCACCTTGTTTTTCATATTCTTCGGGTATATATGGTTCCATGCGCTGTCTGCCTGGTACCAGCACTTGACTATCTTTATATCTATGCTGTCTGCGGGAATGCTTCCTTTTTTACTTTTCAAAGCCGAGGGTTTTGCCTTTACTTCTGCAAGCTCCCTGAAGGATTGCATGACGAAACTGCCGGGTTCATACTCTCCGGGGCAGGCGATGAGGCAGACGGTGTCAGATAGCTCGCCGGGTATGGTAATGTCGTATGGCAGTATTTTTACTCCGCTGATGGGAGGGATAACGTGCAAAACGAACCCCTTGTCGGAAGAGTTACCGCTGTTAACGGTTTTTATGGTATCCTTTATCCCCGGGAAGCCGGCTTTAAACTCTTCAATCTCAGCTTCAAGGTTTTTCTCTTCAGGTGTGAGATAATCTCTCTTTTCGACCACTGCAACCCTGTTTTTGAAAGATGAAACTTTTTGCTTTGCCCCTGCTTTTATATTCTCGGCGTCCGGGCTGAGTCCGGCAAGCGAATCAAGCGACTGTTCCATTACGTCGAGGGCTGTTTTCCAGCCGGCAAGCTTGTCTCTTAACCTCTGCTGCGCTTTTTTCCAGCGAAGGTTTATTTCCTTTTGATAATCTTCTTCAAAGGGGATTTCACCCTTTACGGCAAGTTCGTCAATATAGAGTACAACCCGGTCACCGGGTTTACCCGAGACAAAGACAGCTATGGAATCCGCATATGTTCCGAAGTCTTCGCCGGATACTCCCCAGATATACCTGTTGACCAGGCCGCCGGTCCCTTTATTGTAATTACGTCCATAAGAACCCATATCAAACTCAATGTGTTCCCAGTCATTACCTGTGGTAGTGAAATATTTCGGTGCATTGCACCCCGAATATTTGGTCGGGGGGAAGGTGAAATTGCCGCCTAACCCGACCCTGCAGGTATTGTCTTCTCCCAGGAGAAGCCGGGCGGAAAGGTTTAGAGTTTTTTCAGCGGGGACTTTCAGAGGTATCTTCCAGTAAATGTAAGAGCCTTTTTGAATTACGGCGTCAATCTTGAAGGACTTTTTTCCGGCGAATGCTTTCTCTTCGGTCAAGCCCGCAAAATTGACGGTGTACTCGGCATTGCTCGTCCACAGGGAAAAGGGGTTCTCCGTTTCAAAATCCTGCGTGTATGTGAATGATTTTGTTTTGAGCGGTTCACCATGGATGTATAAACAGACTGTGCCCAGCAATATAAACAGAAAACAACTGACCAACGCGCCTCTGTTTTTTGGCGTCATACCCCCTCCCTTTATCCTTATTATAACTCTTATCCTTTCCATCGCCGAAAAATCAATAGTTGTAGTCTACATAAGTGCTGATTTTGTATTGCGGAAGGGTGAAAGTGTTAAAATATCCCAAGCCTGCAAATCTGAACCACTGTACGTGCCCGTCAACAAAAAGCATGTTGGAGCCGCCATTATGCCAGTCAGCACATCCACCTGATGAATGATGCGGGCTTCTCAAGGCGTTATCTACGTTTCCATAAAGTTGAGTATTGGCATTATTTGTGGTGGGCCCTCCGTTATAATCGGTTTCCCAGAACAGTACCACGCTTGACGGCCTTTTAACCTCCGGCTGTTTTCTTACTATGCCGCCGTAGCCGTATCCGGAAATCCTGCGGTTGTAAGTATAGGTAACTGCCTTTATCGGAGACCAGTTCCATCCCCCGCGCCTGTCGGAAGGGCATCGGTAAAACGCTGGATTTTTGTAACCTGTCCCGCCTATGTAATCTATTCCTCCGTTGGCATATCCGCCCGTTCCGGTCCACTTATGGAGAAGGAAGTCCCATGAGGACTTGGTGATCCAGTCGCTTGAAGGCTGTCCTACAAAATAGCTATTGTGGTCCTGGCAGTACATCTCCATCGCCAATCCCAATTGTTTCATGTTGCTGATACATAAAGCCGCTCTTGCCCTTTCTCTTGCCTGGCTGAGTGCCGGAAGAAGCATCGCCGCCAGTATTGCTATGATAGCCACCACCACAAGAAGCTCTATCAAAGTAAATCCTCCTCCACCGCCTTTTCTTCTTTCCATTTTCTTTTCCCTCCTCTTATTTTGTCTTTTCCGTTAAAACTTTCTGCCTTCCTGCTTCACTGTTTCGCCTATCTGCACGGGGCCCGGAACATCCTTACTCTCCTGTCCTTCAGGCAGAAAAGCAGATACGATTTCGTCCGTTGAACCGCACACAGGGCATTTAGACCCCTCTCCCGGCTTCTCGCTCTTCACGGCAAATATAGTTCCGTCTTTCATGCACGTGTAAGCCGGATAAGCGTTTTTCCCCTCGCTGAAAGGAGAGGACACAGGGTATTCGGCATTAGCCGAGTCTATCTTTTTAATGAAAAGTTTATTTGCCTGAATATCAACCAGAACCCTGTCGCTTACAGTATATGTTTTGGGCTTCATTTGTTTTGCCAGAAGACTCAGCGCAATAAGGATTACTAACACCAGCAAAATCTGTTTTACTATCGGCTTCATAAATCTTTCCTCCTTTTTATACGACGCGCCATTTATAAAGTGCTAATTTTGCGTAAACATTTCTTTCGTTTCGGAATTATTCAGATGTATTATACAATATAATAAAAGTTTGTCAAGTTTTTTTTACAGAGCTCAATAATTTCTGATTAAGCGCTGGGGGAGAGTGGCAAAGAACACCGGCAGGAAATTTTTTGTCTATTTTAGTGTTATTATAAGGATATGTATTAAGTTTTTGGTAGCCGCAGGTCTTTAGCCTGCGTTCTTATTTTTGTAGCGGTGGGATTTATCCCATGGCAGAGCAATTTTTATACAACAAACCTCTGTGTGAGGTTAAGAAAAAAAGAGTGCAGGCACACCTCTACAGTTTGGAGTTTTCTACGTACCAGAGTTCTTTCCTTCCGTCAGGCTTGGTTACCCAGAATGAATTCTCATACTTGCCTGAGGGCGGCGGCAGTCCGAAGATTTGGACGAAATCCTTAAACGGGAAAGTGGCGCAGTATCCACCGGCAATCACGTTAACCGTGTGGGTTTTACTCCAAGAGGTGAAATACTTATTCCGAATGGATAACATCCCTTTTTCTGTGAGTGCACGTCCTTTCTTGCTTTTAAAGGCAGCCACCACGTTGAACATAAACAGGGTAAAGTAAACATGCGTGCATAAACCGTTCCACTTCTGCGAGGGAAATTTGTTGATATACCACTGGCTTTTCAGTTCTCTGTTGCCGTTAACCTCAATCTTCCAGTGCCGGCTAGGTTATAAACCGTTTCAATCTGTTGATTCTGTCCGGTAGGCAAACTGGTAAGGAATCCGAACTCGTTACCTTCTATTACCTTCTTGCGCGCCTTGTTGCCCTGTTTGATTATCAATACTCCGTTGATTTTTCTCTTGCAGCCGTCCATCGATATCAGGCGGTTATATCCTGCTAATACCGTATCGTCGGCAAGTGTTGTCTTTACCCCTTCGCCTGCACGGTGCAGCCCCTGCATATGCCGGGTAATGTGTAATGTATCTTTTGTCGGGCAGATGAAATCTATTCCCCTGCCGCCCAGATAATTAAAAAACGAACCTGAAAGAAAACCTCTGTCTATCAGGAGTGTTTTTATACTGTTTTCACCCAGCACGCAAAGCGCTTCTTCAACCAGTTCTTCTGCTACCGTTATCTCCTGCTGGTTTAACGGAATCAACTTAGCCGCAACTATATAATGGTCATCACCGTTTACCCTTTGCAGGAACACCAGTTTATACCCTTTCTCTTTTGCCCGTTTGCCATTTTCGTCCTCTATTGATATCTTTCCGTAGTTTTCGTACTTCTTATCTCCGGTAATCAGCAACTTCACACCGTCCAACGCATATACCCCGGACTTCTTTGATAAAAACCGCTTCTTATCCAATAACTCTACGCCCGAGGTGAAAAACTTCTTGCTCTCTGTTTCCGGCAGCCGTGCCAGTTCATCATAAAACGCGTTGATATTTACAGGCACATTGTTCCCTTTTTTATTCTTCACCGAACCCCCTTTTTCCATCGCTACCATCGTGAACCCCAGCGTCCGCAGACTATCGGTATCCTCAAGCAGTCTGCCGGACAGCTGATTTATGCTGGCGCTGTCCACTACCGGTTTTAGGGATATGCAGTAATGCAAAAACTGCCGGGGTATCTCAGGTCTTCTCTCCATACGGCTGTCTATCCCGTCAAACAGCTCAAGTATCCCTGTCTGATATAAAAACCCTACAAAATCATCCAACCTGCCTCTGTCACGAAGAAATATGTCGTCGTATTTCTTCTGCTTCAGGTTGCTTAACACTTTCTCACTATCATAAGGCATTATCCCGATTACGGTTTCCCTTGCTTGTTCTTTCTTTTCCATTTCCTCTCCGCCGGTCGTTTAAGGTTCATCTTGGATGGCGGTACATATGCGCTCTTCTCTATCTCCTTCAACAAATCCATTATCTCTTTCTGTATCGCCCGTAACTGTGTCAGTTTGCCTTCGTATTGTTTGTACCTGTCGGCCAGAACCTGTATCTTTTCCACCTTTTCTTTCGGTACGTAGATGTTGCGGGTCTTGCCGTCCCTATGCTGGCTTAAATACCAATACGGCCCGTGCAACTGCCCATGGTGGCACCGGCATACCTTCTTGCCGCATTCCCCGTAATGTTCTATCAGGGCATACGGCACCATCGGCGGCGGACGCAGTAAATTCTGTTCTATACGGCTTTTTTCCTTCTGTAAATCCACTATCCTTTTCCTTGCCTCGCTTAGTATTCTCATCTTTTCCGCCTGTTCTATATTATCTATCATATAGGATTATACCAAAATCCCACCCCGCTGTCAAGGCTTCTGCAAAAATGTTTGTTTCGGTAGGTGGGTACTACTCTGTGGACTTAATCAGAAATTATTGATAAGTGTTTATCCTGCTCTTTTCCGGCATCTTTTAAAAACAGACCGAACTTTTATTTCAGCAATTGTTCCTGTTCCAGTTTTAAAACAACTTCCGAGTATTTTGATGGCAGGTTGTCCAGCGTAATGCGCATATCTGCAAGTTTTTCCGGCGGTATATCGGAAGTATTTGCAAGGATTGCTCCTATAGATTCCATCTGTTCCCAGAGTTTCCCTGCTTCAGTTTCCGCCTCTTCATTTTTTTCTGCCGAAAGAAGAGTATTTAAATCTATCCGGACTTTCTCCATCTTCTCCCTGACAATCCTGTAAAGTTCCTCCGTAGGCCGTCCCTGTGCCTCTCGGTTATGCTCAATATAGTCTACGCAGACGTCATCCAGAAAGACCGTGGCTCTAAACGGCAGTTTCTGGGGGGAGAAAGAGAAAACCGCAAAAGCGGCATTTATTACAACTCCTTCCATATCCCAGTTGTTTTTCTTGCAGAACGCTTCAATGTTCGGATAAACATTTACTTTTACTTCCCTCCATCCTTTCTGCCACGTTCCAAAACTTGCGTCTTTTGTGAGGGTTGCCTGGGATGTTTTGTTCACTCCCGGAGCATGAAATTGAACGCCCAGGTAACCGCCGGCTTCAGTTCCCCAGACAAATGCAGAGAGATAGGTCGGGTTTCTCAAAGGGATATTGGATGTCGGGATGTTCCAGTAGAAGTAATGCCCTTCGGCATCATCGGGAACGGAAAAGGCAAGTTTCAGTGATTTTTTTCCGCTGTTGGCTTTTTCCTCGCTCACTTCAAGGGAGTTAATGTCGTATTTGCTTATATTCGTGGCTCCGGCTTTCATGTCGCACCTTTCTTCAAAATCGTTAAAATATGTCACAGGGGTGGCTATGCGGCTCTCCTTTTTTGTCTCTTCAGGGTTAATAATTCCCGGAGAGATTATTAACGAAAGACTTGCCAGACAGAATAATATATATCTCATTTTACCTTCCCTCCTCTTATTGCGCCCTGGATATGTACTCAAACGTTGATGTGTCTGTACTCCCTGAAATGATATCGTGTGCTATTACCTTCCATGTCCCCTGTATGTCGTTCAAAGCAAGCGGTATCTTGACTTTTTTCTCCCCGCCCTTAATGACAACAGTTTGACAGTAGTATTTTACCGGCTTTCCGTCCGGGTCGTAAACCTCCAGCCATGCAACTTTTGTATTCATGGAATGTGATTTAAGCACAATGGTAAAACTGTCATCCCCTTTATCGACGCTCATTGCAATTGCCGGTTCCTCTTCCGGAAGCAAAGCATACAATTTTGCCTCTCCCTGCGCCAATGTCAGCTCTATCGTGTCTCTGTACCCGAGAAACTTCTTTTCCCTGATGTCGTAGACATGACTCTTCTTCAGGAAAGTGACTTTCACAGGCAGAGGTTCCGCATTCATGTTCGGGTTGCGTATTATTCCCGCATATTCCTCCGTTCCGTTCCGCCAGACAAAAATTTCACAGTCAAAGATCTCCTCTCCGTTTATTGTCTCCATCTCAAGATGTCTTTTTACACCTGCCGATTGAAGAAGGGCGCCGAAGTTTTGACGCAATGCATTGTCTTCCTCTTCATCGCGGGACCGGGGCATGGAACCATGCCCGAAGGTGTATTTTGACAGATACTTTGGAGAAAATTTAATAAGTTTCCCCTTCCCGAAATCAACCTCCTGTTTTTCTCCCGTCCCCTCTGTTAAAGACGCAAAAGGCGGAACTGATAAGGGGTTGCCTTCGGTGTTTAATTTCGGGAGAATGTCTGCAATAACTGTTCCGCCGGCTTTTAAATAATCTGCCACAGTTCGTGCTATTTCATCGGAGAGAATCTCACAGCCCGGTATGATGAATACCGGGTAGCGCTCAGGCGTTAAAGAGCCGGAAAGAATATCCCTGTCGCTGAGGACATTTCCCTGCAGACCCGAATCCTTGACCAGCTGAACAAAAGGTTCGAAATTGGCTGTTCTCGAGCCGGCCGTTGCCGTGAAATAACTCAGACGGTTATAGTAAAAGGCAATCCCTGAAGCCAGCCGGGTAACTGCAGAGATAATCGCATAAGGACCTTTCTTGATTTCCTCCACCTCCTTTCCTGCCCATACTAACCCGGGAAAAGGCGTAAGGTCGGGCCGCAGTGCCGGCCCTTCGAGAGTAGTACCGATGAACCCGGTGGACATCCACCACCAGACGGTGTTCATTCCGTAGAAAAGGTTATTCCACGGATGCCATCTCTGTCTTGATTCGCTCCCTATGTCGCGGGTATACCCCCCGAACCAATAGCCTGTAATAGTCCCGGGTTTGCTTAAACTTCTTATAATTTCATTGCCCCTCGGGTTAAAATAAGAACCGGCCATCTGCGTTTCGTCAAGGAGTTTTACCCAGTCGGCGCCGCCCCACGTGCTATCGTGAAGCCCTCCTTCAAAACCAACCTTGGCCTTCGGGTCAAACTGTCTGATGATGTCCCTGCTGTACCGGTATATGTCGGTATACACCTCGTCCATATGCAGGCGGTGGTCTATCCACGGTATTAAATAGCCTGTTTTCAGAGCGCTTGTCAGGAGGACCGGCTCAACTTCGTCCCATGAATTGTAGAATGTTCTCCACACCCTGTTCAATTCCTCCAGCGTACCGTATTTCTCCCGCAAGAATTTCCTGAAATCCTCGTTGCAGGTGGGTGAAAGGCAGATGTCCGCGTTATTGTATGCCGAAAGGGCATTTTCGTCTCCGAGAGAATAAGCTGCAGGAAAGTATGACGCAAATATCCCTCCTGTGTTTTTCAGTACACGAGAAACGGTTTCCCTGTAAGCAGGGTCTGTTAAACACGGCTCACGCTTCATTTCAACAGGCGAGCCAGTGAAGATGATGCGTATTATATATGGTACAACTTGCAGGTTGTTCCTGACGATGGCTTTGACCCCTGAAAGCAGTTCCTCGTTCGACCTTTTGCTTGTAGTTGCGTCGTAAAGATACGCAACGTCAACCCCGTAGCGTCGCAACTGCTGGAGTTCATAGTACTTCGCCGGCTGTTCGTTGTAGTTATGCACCCACATGAAGAAGAGAAAATCGTCTTTTTCCTGCGGCCGTATGCAGAACTCGGTTTTTCCCCTGCATACCAGGTACTCGCCCCTGATGAGTTGTGCTTCCATGGAGTGCAGTATTACCAGTGCTTCAACCGGCTCGAATGTAAAGGATATGTTGTTTTGAGCAGGAATCTCCTGGGTCTCCATAACCCTGCCCAGGTTGTCTTTCAAGGTCAGCAATAATTTATCGCCCGGTTGCCAGTTCTTTATTTCCGCCTTGCCGCTGACAGTCTCGCCCTGCTCAAAAGACTGCTTGTCCATATCCAGCCGGGCAATTCCGCCCTGCCGTGTTACAAAAAGCGGGGCAACGGACCAGTTAACAACCTTTTTCTGCTCTGAAACCGTCGCATCAATAAAAAACCTTCCTGCCGGCAGGGAGTTGATGGCAAATTCTATGGCCGATTCTCCTGTCGGAAGCGCCGGCGTACTTTCTTCTGTTGCATGAATTCGCCCTTCCTCGTCCCTGCATACCAGCCGCAGGGAAACGTTTTTCCGGCTGCCTTTATTGTTTAAAATGCAAACAACCTTTAACCGGCCTATGCCTTCCGTATCAATATTGAGAATCTGCGGACTGCTGACAGACAACCCGATATCCGGCTCCCGCGAAGCGCACCATAAGACACTTCGCGCCACCAGTGCCTGGTAGTATTCATAATTGGCCATGTTTCCGTAGAAGTAGCCGGATGGTGTCAACCCCTGAAATACGCCATAGGGGGTTTCGCGCGGATACTGCAGGATGCAGATGCGGCCAGCGCCCAGCTGTGCGGTCTGAAGGGTTTTCTGCCATGCCTCCTGAGAATCTTTGTAATTGGTGAACGCCGGCAGCGTATTGAGTGGCAGCGAGTCTGTAATGTAGTTTGGCAGGGGTACCTTCTTTTCGTTTAAGATGCGTCCCATGAATTCATCCAGTTCCTTCGGCATTACCAGAAGCAGTCCTCTTCCCGCATGGACCTTCTTCAGGATTTCCAGCTGATATCTCCGGGGAATGGCCGTCCAGTACATCTTCCCCAGGATAATGACATCCAAGGGTTTTGAGAGCTTCTCTTCAAGCTCCTTGTCCATGATGACCGGGTCGAAGGGGGTGCCTGCATACTGGTTATTCCCTAATTGCTTTCCATCCAGGCTCATAAGAGTGTCGTATGTTATGTCCAGCCTCTGGGCCAGCTCTACGGTATCCCTCTGGGTCCATGTGGGCGCAATCACCAGCACCTTCAAGGGTTTGCCTGCCAGCGGCTTTGCCCAGGGGATGTGGGGCGTTACAAACGAGGGGTCAAGTTTCTGCCAGGAATTGTCCTGTTCCGCCGTATACGCTCTGCTGGACAAAAGCACACAACTGAAAAGCATCATGAGTTTGAATGCATGCCGTTTAATCATTTTTCATACCTCCAATCAAACGTTCCATTTCAAGGTCAATGGCAAGGTTTTCATAGTCCGACGGCAGGGAGATGAGTCTTTTGTTGACAGGGTAAAACTGCTCTACGGTCACGGAGTTATTCCTAAGTTGTTTTTGTATGGACTGCAATTCTTTTTCCATTTGATTGAATCTTTCGGAATAACTGTTTTGTGCGGAGTGTTTATACAGTCTCAAGTCTTTTTTAACCATTTCCCGCCATTTCCGCATTTTCTTTTCAGAATAGGCAAGGGTCTCTTTCAGCGAAGGAAGAAGGTCTTCAAAGACGAGTATTCCGAATTCCCGGGGAGTATGGAACCCGCTTGTAGCTTTTGACCAGGAGGATAATTCCATGGTATTCCCGCTGTATCTTTCCCTGCAGATATTCATGCCCCAGATGCCGCCTTTTTGTGGATATGCGCCGAGTGTGGAGAAAGGGATTGTTGCCGTGCCTGTCCATCTGTCGGAGAAAATAGCGGTTGCAACCTCCCAATCCCCGTTCCATTGCACGGAAAATCTTTCCTCGGCGGCGGTCTTTCTTCCTTCCTGCCGCATCCCTATGCTGTTGAATATGAACTGAAAATAAGACTCTCCGGTAAGCCCCGGGTCAATGAAAATCTCTATGCAGTCGTCCTGCCAGACAGGACCGTCATGTTCTCTGCACAGGGCTTTGAGTCCGTCAATGTGTGGTTCATAGCACTGGATGGCAAGATAGAGGTTTTTATTGTCGTATCCTATTTGAAAAGACGTCTGCACAACCGCCGGTTCATTTTTCCTGAAAATGAAAAAGGGAGTGCTTATCGGTGCTTCCGGGAGGCTTTCTGCGGAAGGAGTTTTTTTCGTTAAATAAACAGATTCCCTTGCCGGAGCACATGACAGTTGCCCGATGCAGACGCCAAAATATACCCCTGTCAGGATAATAAACTTGATGTTCATTCAGCCTATAGTATTTTATTGCCAGACACCTGTTGCATAATGCGGAAGATAAATAGCTCTGTTGTAGAAGGTTGCAGTCAATTGGTCTGCCGGCATCCATCTGACGGAACCCGATGTCCAGAGAATATTGTATCCGTTAGTATGTCTCGGGTCCAGAGCACCATAGGTATTAGTATCCATGTATAAGTATCTTGAATCAACAAGCATTATGAGTTTATCCCCTGCTCTGCTAATACCGGGGTTGTCATATTTATAAGCTGGCTTTCCTCTCCGGCCCCAATAGTAATTATATCCGTAATGCACATAGTTAGCATACCATGTGCCTACCCTGATGTTGGCAGAAGGACATTTGAACCATGAATTGTAACTTGCTGCCCTGCTTGCTGAACTCCACGTAATCGCCAGATAGGCGTACATTGTTTCTACCCACGAAGGACCATTGCTACCGGCATCACCGCAAGCCATAGCCCAGCCATCCCAGTCATTGGCATACATCATAAATGTCAGATATAACTGTTTCATGTTGCTCATACAGGTTGCTGCCCTTGCTTTTTCCCTTGCCCTGGACAGCGCCGGCAGGAGCATAGCCGCCAGTATTGCTATTATCGCGATTACCACCAGCAGTTCTATCAGCGTGAATCCCTGTCTGCTTTTCTTCTCCATAGTATCTCTCCTCCTTGTCCCGTTTACCCCGTTTTTGTTTTTCGGAGAACTCTACCATAAATTGTTTACATGGTGAGGGGTTTTGTTTTCTTGCTATAATTCCCTGTTTATGATCATTGTTTACAACAGACAGAAACAGGGATGACACAAAACGTCAGTTTTTGCCGTCACGTCCTTTTTGCTGATTTTTTACCAGCAAAGCTGCAATTATTGTGTACATTATACTATATAATATAATTTTGTCAAGTTTTTTTACTGACGGATAACAAGCAAAGATTAGGGGGTTGCACAGGAGCCGTTCAGCGAAGTTCAGGCAATAAATTCTTTTCCACCCTGATGAGTGTTTCCATCATCTTCTCCGCCCGCGGCATGCTGTCTACAATCGGGTCAAGAATAAGCGCCTGGAGAAGAATGTCCTTTGATTTCTCGCTGTATGCCCTAATTAAAAGGTTCTGTATGGCAATCTGGGTAAGGCACATGGAAGCGATTGCCTCGGGAAGAGGATCTACCTTTACAGGATGAATCCCTTCCCCGTTGACGACAGCCGGCACTTCCACAATGGCGTCTTCGGGAAGGTTAGGTACAGCTCTGCTTTTATTTAAGATGTTTACCGACAACTCCTTCCTGTTTCTGTCAAATTCAACATCAGTGATAATGGGAACTGCCAGTTCTGCGCTCGGGCGGACGAAATCCGGAGTTAAGGAAATCTTCCCGTCCACTATCTGTTTAATCCTATCAGGGTACTCCGGATGACCAATCTGTTCTGCGTATTTCAGCCAGAAGGGACCGCAGATATCGTAAGCGAAGGAGATATATTCGCCAATATGGTTATCCGAAGGAAAGGGGAGCAATCCGAATTTCCGGTACAGCAGGTATGCCAGGGGACCAACATCGCCTTCTTTTATCTTTTTGCGGAACTCGGGATAAAGGTCTTTGCCTGATTTTTTATCCTTTATTGACAGCGCCCAGTGGAAATGATTAATCCCTCCGATTTCAAGGTCTATATCCTTTTCTTTTTTGCCGAGGATTTTTGAAACCGCCTGCAGGGTGCCGAAAGCTCCGTGGCACAGCCCCACTGCTTTTATGCGGGTAAGTTTGTTGACGCCTAAACAAATACGGCTCTCGGGATTGGTGAAATTGAGCAGTAGCGCTTCGGGGCAGAATCTTTCCATCTCCCTGCATACGGGAATCATGAGGTTAAGGCTGCGCAGTGTATGAAAAGCCGCTCCCGGTCCCCCGTTTTCCCCCAGTACATGCTTAAATCCGAGAGAAACCGGTATGCAAAAATCCTTTTCCCAGCATTCCATCCGTTTTTTCGCCACGGAGGTTATCACGTAATCGGCTCCCGACAGCGCTTCCCTGTAATTGGAAGCTGCAAGGATTTTTACGGTAGTTTTCTTGTATTCTTTCACCATTCCGGCGAAAAGAAACATCTTCTTCAGCGCCAATTCGTTTATATCCATTAAAAACAGAGTTGTATCTTTTTTTGCCAGGTCGCGGGAAGACAGGACGTCCACAATAACCGCTTTCCCGAAACTGTTGCTCCCGGCTCCCACAAGCGCTATTTTTAATTCGCCGCTTTTTTTATTCGTTCCCATTTTGAATTTTCTCCGGAAATAAATCCTTAAAGGTATATTATAATTTCCAATTGTTACAATTCAGGTTTGTTTGAAAGTTCAACGTTGTTGAATTTAATCCTTTCGCATTTACGGCAGATTACGGCGTCTTCTCCCGAGGTTTCAATGTCCATGTCGCTGAAGCTGATTTTGCGGATGGCGGTTTCTCTGCTCCCCTGAACGATGCACGGACTGCCGCCCTTGATTCTGAAGTTGGAAAAGCTCAAATCGGAAAGCCTTTTTAACCGGATGCCGTCTTCAATAAAAATCCATATGGGAATTCTCCTGCAATTAATAGTGATATTTGAAAATACAATATCGTGTATTTCGGCGCCTCCTGAACTGCCTTCGGCAAGATATCCTCTTGGATTCTGAATTATAATGCCGCCATAACTGCTGTTAATAACCAGGTTGCTGAATGTACAGTTTTGTATCAAGCCGTCGCTGGGGCATCCTATCCTTACCCCCTGGGAGCTGCTTTCAAGAACACAGTTGGTCACAGTGACATTTTCACACACGGCGGGAGTATCATACATGTTTTGGATGGAACGCAGGGCTACGCAGTCATCCTCGGTGTCCATTATGCAGTCGCTCACGGTTACATTGCGGCATGCGTCTATGTCAATCCCGTCAACATTTCGCATTATCCGGTTTCCGCGGATTTTTATGCGGTGGATAGCAACGTCTTCGCATTTCATAAGCCAGAATGTCCAACAGGGCGAATCTATGTACGAGGTGTCCTCAAATAAAACGTTGCGGCATTTGTAGAACATTATCATCCGCGGCCTTGGCGTTTCCGGCTTGTCCAGTTTGCCCGATGAGTCTGTCTTGCCGTGGTCGTAGAATGCCAGGCCTGAACCGTTAATCTCGCCTGTCCCCGTTACGGTGATATTTTCGGCATCCACCGCTTTAATAAGGCAGTTTCTGCTTTTTTCAGGAGCGTTCTCCCCCATAAATCCCGGAGCTTCCAGGTCTTCGTAGTCATCAAGGCTTTCACTGCCGAGAATTTTACATCCTTCTTCCAGATGCAGATGCACGTTGCTTTTTAGGGTCAGCGTTCCTGTGCGGAAAGAACCGCCGGTGCACAAAACCGTGCCTCCTCCTGCCTTATGGCAGGCGTCTATTGCCAGCTGAATTGCTTTTGTGTTGATGGTCTTGCCGTCAGCAGACGCTCCGAAATCCGTTATATTATAAGTGCCCATTTCATTTTTCCTTTATCACTTCGCTGTCACTCTTTTCTGGAAAATTAATTTAATACAGTAAAGTATCATTTTTGTAATTATTGTCAAATTTTTTTGAAGGGGGTTCTTTTCTTTTGAAAAGAAATTCTCTGTTTGAAGGCGTTATGGAAAAAGTGTAAGATATAGGGGCGCCGGCGGTTCAATCGGGGAGGGAAAATGGAAGAAATCTGCAACCGGAGCAAATAATCAGGGAGAATAAATGTCAAACATTGATCCTAAAGAGCGGCTTATCTTCGCCCTTGACGTCCCGACAGTAAAAGAAGCTGACAGGTTTGTGGCTGAGCTTGAGGGGGTTGTGGAGTTTTTCAAGGTGGGGATTATACTGCACACCTCTGCGGGAGAGGGGTTTGTGGCGGGGCTGGTGAAAAAGGGCAGGAGAGTTTTTCTTGATTTGAAGTTTTTTGACATAGCCGATACAGTCAGGGATGCGGTAAAGCAGGCGGCCGGCATGGGCGTGGATTTTCTGACCGTGCATGCGGACCGGCAGGTGATGACAGCCGCCGCCGAGGGGAAGACTGGAAGCCGGCTTAAGATTCTTGCGGTCACTCTTCTCACCAGCATGGGCGCTTCCGACCTTGAGGACGTCGGAATAAAAATGACTACGGAAGAGGTAGTCTTGCGCAGGGCGAAGATGGCGGTTGAATGCGGATGCGACGGCGTCATCTCTTCGGGAAAAGAAGCGGCTCTTATCAAAAAAGAAACAGGCGGCAAACTGCTGGTTGTTACGCCGGGCGTGCGTCCTTCGGGAGGTTCAACGGACGGGCATAAGCGGCTTGTCACCCCTGCTTCGGCTATCGGCGCAGGTGCCGACTATCTGGTTGTTGGACGGCCCATAAAAAACGCCCCCGACCCGCGCTCCGCGGCGTTGGAAATCCTTGAAGAGATGCGCAAAGCCTATGGATAAAAAAATGGATTTTATACGCATCGGGAAGCTTAGAGTCAGCAGAGTTATTCTCGGAAGCAATCCGTTCAGCGGGTTTTCTCATCAGGGCCCGGAAAGAAATAGTGAAATGAAACACTATTACACCTGCGCCAGGATAAAAGACGTTTTGAGAAACGCCGAGGAACTCGGGATTAATACCTTAATTGCGCGTGCTGACCACCACATGATGCGGGTTATCATGGAATACCGGGATGAAGGCGGGAACATACAATGGATTGCCCAGACCTGTCCCGAGGTGGGAACCATGGAACGTGGAGCGGACAACGCCGTTTCCGGCGGTGCAAACGGTTGTTACATACACGGCGGTTTCATGGACTTCCTTTACGCCAACAACCGGCTGGGCGAAGTCCCGGGCGTTGTGGAAAAAATAAAAAAATCAGGCATGCCTGCGGGGATAGCGGCGCATAATCCGAGAGTTTTTGAATGGGCGGAAAAAAACCTGGATGTTGATTTTTACATGTGCTCCTATTACAACCCCATATGGAGAGAAAAAGACCCTGAACACAAGGAGTGTTTAACCGAATATTTCATGGAAGAAGACCGTGATGTTATGGTAAAGGCCATAAAGTCATTGAAAAAACCGGCAATCCATTACAAGGTAATGGCGGCAGGCAGGAATAATCCCGAAGAAGCAATTTCGTTTGTGGCTAAACATCTCAGGCCGCAGGATGCGGTATGTATGGGCATATATTCCAAAGATAAACCCGGCATGTTGCAGGAAGACATAACTCTTCTGCAAAAATATTTATCATGACAGTTTTTAAATGATTGGACAAACCGGCTGAAAAATAATATTATGCTTCTTCCTGTTTTACGATAAAAGATTGAATGCGGAGGATTTCATGACAGAAAGAGAAAGGTATGTTAAAAGTTTATTATTTGAAAAGGTTGACAAGGTGCATTTCATGCCAGGGGGCCCAAGGGAATCAACACTGAAACGATGGAGGTCGGAAGGCCTTCCTGAGGAAGTAAACTGGTTTGAGTTTTTATGCAGGCAGATAGGCGTTGATTTTACTGAAATAAGCGGCAGGCAGGAAAGAATTGACCCGGCAGTTTCCTTCAGGATGATGCCGGAGTTTGAAGAGAAAGTGCTTGAACACAAGGACGGGCATTACCTGGTTCAGGACTGGCAGGGAGCGGTGGTTGAGATAGCCGATAACTTTGATTTAACTTATTTGCGGGCCGCAAAGGATTTTGTTACGAGAAGGTATCATAAGTTCCCGGTGGAGAATGCGAAGGATTGGGAGGAGATGAAGAAAAGATATAATCCCGACGACCCGTCAAGGACAGCCGCGAACATTAAAGAGCTGGGTTTAAGGGCGAAAGAGCGGGATTATCATATGGCAATAGGTTTGTCCGGTCCTTTCTGGCAGCTGCGCGACTGGTGCGGGTTTGAAAATCTCTGCATGCTTATGGCTACAGAGCCGGATTTCGTTATGGAAATGGTGGAATTCTGGAAGGATTTTGTCTTAGCCGTCCTCGGCAGGGCAACCGGGCACATAGTCTTTGACTCTATTCTTTTCAACGAAGACATGGCTTACAAGGAAAAGAGCATGATTTCGCCCGCGATGGTTAAAAAATTTCTAATGCCCGTATGGAGCGTATGGGCCGAAAAGATAAAGGAAAGCGGATGTAAGGTTGTCATGATTGATTCCGACGGTTACATAGGCGAATTGATACCGTTATGGATAGAAGCCGGGGCAAATGCATGCTGGCCGATAGAGGTTGCCGCCGGCAACGATATAGTACAATACAGGAAGCTTTACGGGAAGAAAATGGCTTACGGCGGAGGGATAGATAAGCGCGCAATGGCAAAAGGCGGGAAAGTAATGGAGCAGGAGGTTTACCGCGTTGTACCGCCTCTTCTGAAAGACGGCGGGTACCTGCCCGGATGCGACCACGGCGTTCCGCCGGATATTTCCTGGCCGGATTTTGTGGAGTATTCAAGACTGCTTGCCAAACTCCAGGGCTGGCTGTAACCGGATGTTTTTTGTAGCGGTGGCATTTATGCCACGAAAGACTCGCAGGCTAAAGACCTGCGGCTACCATTCGTGCGATAAATCGCACCGCTACATCTCTCGCCTGCAATAACAAGCTATTTCATCATTTCCGGTTAGCGGGAGACGGTTGTTTCAAAGACGCCGTCCATAAACAGCTTAAGCTTCTCACTGCGGCAGGAATGTTTGAGTTTCTGGATGGCCTTGGCTTCTATCTGCCGTATCCTTTCCCTCGTAAGCTGGAAAGAATTGCCCACCTCTTCAAGAGTCCTCGGGTATCCTTCGCCGTCCAAACCGAACCTGAGGCGGATTATCTTTTCTTCCCGGTCGTCCAGAATCATAAGCGCTTTCTCCAGCTCTTCCCTTAGCAGTGCGTGTTTGGCATGCCTTAAAGGGTCGGGATTCTCTATGTCTTCAATAAAATCCCCGATGGTAGTTCTTTCTTCATCGCCAACGGGCATATCAAGTGAAACCGGGTCCGGCCTCATTGATTTCTTTATCGTCTTCACCTTATTTACGGACAGGTGCAGTTTCTTTGCTATGTCTTCGTTTGTCGGCTCGTCGTGCTTTGCCTGCGAGAGATTCGCCTCAATCTTTTTCACCTTGTTTATCTTTTCAATCATATGCACCGGTATCCGTATCGTGGACGAATGGTCGGCTATCGCCCTTGTTATCGCCTGGCGTATCCACCATGTCGCATAGGTGCTGAACTTAAACCCTGTTTTATATTTGAACTTTTCAACGGCCTTCATCAACCCGATATTGCCTTCTTGTATAAGGTCCAGTATTGAAAGTTTCGGGTTGCTGTACCTCTTTGCAATGTTTATTACAAGACGCAGGTTGGAGCTTATAAGCCTGGAGCGCAGTTCATAAAGCTCCATCTCGCATTTTTCACAGCATTTTGTCTTGGTTTTTTTTTGCTTGTATAACTGCTGGAGCTTGCCTTTTGAGGTTTCAATGCCCTTGGCTATGAAAACCTCTTCGGCGTGTGTCAGAAGCGAATAGGTTCCCGCTCCTTTCAGGTAAGACCTCAAGGGGTTTCTTGCCTCGTCGGTATCTATTTTTCTCTCTTTTTCTACGGGAAAAGGCTCTTCCTCGTCAATATCTATATCCCACGTCTCCAGTTCGTCAAAGAGTTCTATGATTTCTTCCTGATTGGTCATTTCCATGGGGAGAATATCGTTGATTTCATCCCATGACAGATGCTTTTTCTTCTTGCCCAGGGCTATAATTTCCTGAATTTTCTGCCCTTTCTCGTTTTTTGAAAGGTTTTCATTTTTCTTCTTCTTGCGCCCCATTGTCTTCACTCCTTTACCCTGAACCGACGTTTTTTGTCGTTGCGAGCCGGAAAAGATTCCCCCCCACCTATCTTCCTCCCCCTCGAGGGGGGAGGATAAAAGGAGGGGATGAATATTTAGCGGCAATCCCAACTTTTTCATTGAGATTGCCACGCCCCGATTCATCGGGGCTCGCAATGACAAGCAACTAGGGGTTCTGATTTATCTTTGTCACTCTTTTTTCAGTTCAAAGAGCAAACCCTGTATTTTTTCAACCTCGTCGTTATAAGGAATGCCCGTATCTTTTTTTTCGTTAATCGTCTTCTTTATCTCATCAACCTGCCTTGATATGCAGGACTTGTGGATTTTTTTCAGGCAGTCCTGAAAAATCTGTTGTTTCCTGCCGTTCTCCCTGACCGTTTCCTTCAGGGATGTCCCGGAAATCCATCTTCCTGTATCTTCGTCAACGTTGCTTATCAGGTTTGCGGGGGTAATATCTATATTATTCATTAGCAGTTCTTTTGAGGTCCGGGCGACAATTTCCATTCTTCTGCTCAAGTATCCGTTCCATTCAAGGAAAGGCGTCCAGTATTCGCCGCCCGAAAGCAGTATTTCCAGCAGAAGGCTTTCGGCGTAAGTATCCGGGGAAGAAATCTTGTTTTCCGGTTTTATTGAAGAACCGGGTTCTTGCGCAGTATAGTGCAGGTAATTTTCTATGACCGACTCTTTCAATCCGAGTTTTTTTGAAAGAATCTTTATATACTCCGTTTTTTCAATCTCGTCGGGTATTGCGGAGATAATCCTCATTATCTCCCTGGCCACGGAGGATTTGCCTTTAGGCGTGTTTATGTCATGCCTCTGGGATTCAATGCTCAGAACGAAATCCAGAAAATCAACGGATTTTTCCATCATCTTCCTGAAGGCGTCTATGCCGTATTCGTCTATGAACCTGTCAGGGTCAAATCCTGCGGGAAGCATGGAAATTTTTGTTTCAAAACCTTTGCTCACAACGCTTTCAAGGTTTCTCAGGCTGGCTCTTATCCCCGCTTCGTCGGAATCAAAAACAAGCAGGATTTTTTCCGTGAACCGCTTCAGAAACCGCAGGTGCATGTCGGTAAGCGACGTGCCCATGGGAGCGACGCAGTTTTCAATGCCGTTGATGTGCATTCTAATTACGTCAAAGTATCCCTCTACTATAAATACAAAATCCTTTTCCTTCACCGCCTGTTTGGCCCAGTTGAGCCCGTAGAGAAGTTTGCCTTTGCTGAACACGGCATTTTCTCCCGTGTTCAGATACTTGGGCATATGTTCGTCATCCAGCGCACGTCCTCCGAACCCCGTTATCTTGCCCCGGAAATCGAAGATGGGGAACATTATCCTGTTTCTGAAAACGTCCGAAGTCCCTTCTCCGTTTATCAGCCCGGCTTTTATAAAAGAGTCCTTATCCAGCTTCTCTTCCGATATTTTCTTGAGAAGGCAATCTCTCATGTTAGGCGCAAAACCGATGCTGAAACGGCTTATTTCCTTTTCCGTGAGATTCCTTCCGGAGAGGTATTCCGCGGCCCTTTTCCCCTGCTGTGAAAAAAGAGCTTCCTGATAGCATTGCGAGGCAAACTCGTTGGCTTTTATAAGCTTTTCCTGTTTTTCCTCGTCTTCCGGCCGGTAGCCGGAGATGTCTATGCTTATACCCGCTTTTTTCGCGGCGAGAGCCGCCGCCTGGGGGAAGGAGATGTTTTCGACAAGCATGAGGAACTTTATCGCGTTGCCCCCTATTCCGCATCCGAAGCAATGGAATATCTGTTTTTCCGGGTTGACGACGAACGAAGGTGTTTTTTCCTCATGAAAAGGACAAAGCGCCTTGAAGTTTTTACCCGACTTTTTCAGTGCAACGTATTCTGAAATTACTTCTGCGATGTCAAGTTTAGCAGTTATATTATCTAATTGCGAGGATGAAATAAACCCTTTCGCCATATAATCTTATCCCACCTTTTACTATAATAGCTTTGATTGAAAGGTTATACCCGCCGCTTGATGGCGTGTCAAGGGCAATACAAGACATAAAGGTTGACTATTTTGCTTCTCAATATTAGAATAAGTGGTATGATTAAACTTGTAAGAAACCTGATAATGATGGGGTTCATATTTCTCGCGGGGTATATTTTCGGGATAAAGGAAGTGCGTTTTTTTGAAATAGCATCGTCCTCAATGACCCCGACTCTTCACGAGGGGGACAAGGTGGCTGCGGTAAAAAAGACCCGGTTGAAAAGGTATGATATCGTTGTGTTGACGGCTCCGAAAGGCCCCAGGGAAAAACTGACAAAAAGGATAATAGGGCTTCCGGGCGAAACAGTTGAGGTTAAGGACGGGAAGGTTTTTATTAACGGGGAAAAGCTTAAAGAGGATTATCTGGAAGAACATCCGCGGTACGAACTGGAAGAGGAAATTACCGGCGGCAGTTACTTCCTGCTCGGCGACAACAGGAATGAAAGCGAAGACAGCAGTGTCTGGGGTCCCGTATCGGAGAAATTTATCACAGGCAGGGTTGTATGCAGATACTGGCCCTTCCGCGATTTCAAAATATTCACCGGGATTTCCATCGCCGTTACCGAGCGTTGACTCGAAGTAAAGGCAGAAAAAATCATAACCCCCTTACTTTATTGTCATTGCGAGGTGAAACCGAAGCAATCTGATGAGATTGCCGCTAAATATTCACCCTCTCCTTTTTCTTGCCCTGGGGGCTTCGGTCAACGGGCTCACCGACTCGCCCTCAGTGCTTGCGG
>JAFGKM010000051.1 GCA_016928555.1 Candidatus Omnitrophota bacterium
GCAGTTATCCATCATCCACTCCATCTTTTCCGCCAGCGCAGGAGAGTTATCGGACTCAACAAGAACTCCGTTGCTGTCGTTGATTACCTCCGGTATGCCGCCAACGCGCGTAGCCACAACAGGAAGTCCGCAGGATAGTGATTCCACAAGAACATTTCCGGAGGGTTCGTATTTGCTCGGAAGAACGAAAAAATCCGCGCTCTGCATGAGTTTCGCTATCTCGTTTTTCGGCTTACTGCCCGGAAAACGGATTAAATTTTCAAGGGATAAGGAACGCACCATATTGATGTATCCTTCCTTCTCTTCGCTTTCTCCTACAATATCCACGCTGAAGTCCTGCCTTTTTTCCCGCAGTATCTTACAGGCGTTGATTAAATTAGGGATGTTCTTTTTCGCCTGCATGGCAACGCATAGAACTTTTTTTGTTCCCGAGCGATTTTTCATTTCGGGAGCATAAAGGAAATAATCAGGGACTATGTTGCGCACAACTTCAAATTTTCCGTTTATCCCGCAAGAACGAATTGCTTCTTCCTGCGCTTTGCTTACAGGCAGGATATATCCTGCGTTCTCCATCGCTATGCGCGCCCTCTTTAACTCGAACCTTCTCATAGTCCCGCGCATAAAACCGCTATAACCTTCTCTCAACACATAGGGGATGCCGTATTTTTTCCTGATGATATTTGCCGGTATCCCGGTCTTATAAACACAGGCGTTTAGGATATCGGGTTTAAAGTCCCGGGAGAGCAGTTTTTCAAAAGCCATAACCGTTCCTTTTACAAAGCTGGCATATGAGGACAGAAAGGGAATATCCCTGTATGTAACCCTCAGCACCTGTAAGCCGTCCTGAGAATTGAATGCCAACCTGAACCTTTCTTTCTGTCCTCTTGCTCCGCTGACGTGCATAACCATCACCTGATGAAATTTTGAAACCGCAAGCGCAGTCTCTTTTATAAATATCCCCCAGCTGTTTCCTTCGGGGAACATTCTTGTAACAAAAAGAACTTTCATCGTTTTTCCCTCTCTTTCAGGACCTTCTCATATATTGCCGCGAGTTGTCTTCCGATTGCATCGTAGGAATATTTTTTACGGGCATCCCGCGATATTTTTTCCCTGTCATAGATATTACAGTTGTCCATAATCCATTCCATTTTCTCCGCCAGCTCCGGAGAGTTGCCGGATTCCGCAAGAGCTCCGTTGCTTTCGTTGATTACTTCGGGGATGCCGCCGACATTCGTAGCTACAACTGGCAGTCCGCATGACAAAGCTTCAACAAGAACATTGCCGGAAGGTTCATACTTGCTTGGAAGAACAAAAAAGTCCGCATTCTGCATCATTTTTGCTATCTCGTTTTTTGGCTTTTTCCCCAGGAAATGCACGGTGTTTTCAAGGGATTTTTGGCTCACCAGTTTTTTATAATCTTCCATCTTTTTACCTTCTCCGACAATATCAACGGCAAAATCGGTTCTCCGCATTCTTAGAATATTACAGGCATTAATTAAATTAGGTATGTTTTTCTTGGGATGCATGTCTGCAACACAGAGAAATTTCTTTGTTCCTGAAAGGTTCTTAAGTTCAGACGCATGAAAGAAGTAATCAGGCACGACATTGCGCACAACCTCAAATCTCCCCTTTATTCCGTAAGAACGGATGGCTTTTTCCTGCGCTGCGCTTACAGGCAGGATAAAATCGGCGTTTTTCATCGCCACCCGGGCTCTTTTTACTTCAAACCTGTTCAAGGTTTTTCTCATATAGCCGCTATTGCCTTCCCTTAGAACATAGGGTATGCCGTATTTATTCTTGATTATATTTGCCGCCACCCCCGTTTTATATACGCAGGCATTTATGATATCGGGTTTGAATCCATGTGAAACAAGCTCTTCAAACGCCATAACCGTTCCCTTTACGCGCCTTGCGAAAAATGAAACAAAACAGATTTGCTTGTATTTGAACCGAAGTATTTGCAAATTATCTTCAACGCTGAAAGCAAAGGTGAACTTCTCGTTCTGTTTCAAGTCTCCAGAACAGTGAATGACCGCCACTCTGTGAAATTTCGCAGCCGCAAGGGCGGTTTCCTTTATGAATACTCCGCTGTAGCTGTCTTTCTCCGGAAACATCTCCGTTATGAAAAGAATGTTCATTGTTAAATCCGAATTTTTAATTTCTTATAAACTTCCGCAGACTTCTTTGTAAACCTGCAGTGTCTCCTTTGCGGTTTTTTGCCACGAAAAAGATTTTACCCTCTCCAGTCCTTTATCTTGCAATTCCTGCCTTAATTGTCCGTCAGAAAGGACTTTTTCTATTGCGGATGACAATTCCTCAACATTATACGGGTCAACCAGAATTGCGGCGCCGCCCGCCACCTCGGGCATTGAAGAGAGGTTTGACGTTATGACGGGACATCCGCATGCCATGGCCTCAAGTATCGGAAGTCCAAAACCTTCATATAAGGACGGATACAGAGAAAGAGCCGCGCCGTTATAAAGATAAGGTATGTCATCAAGCGGAGTATATCCCGCCAAAATTATGTCGTCCCTGATATCCGGCGGCAGTTTGCCGAGTTTTTCAAAAAAATCTTCATAAAGCCAGCCTTTCTTGCCTGCAATCACGAGCTGATAATCTCCAAAACGTTTTTTTATTTTTTCAAAACTTGAAAGCACCCTAACGATGTTTTTTCTCGGATGGAGAGTACCTACGAAAAAGATGTATTTCTTAGAAATCTTGTATTTTTCAAGTATATTTTCCTTTTCCCCTGCATTTTCAGGGATGTGGAATATGTCAGCGTCCAATCCAAGATATATCACGCTTATTTTTGAAGGGTCTACGGCGAAGTATTTCATAATATCATTTTTCGTGGATTCGGAATCAGCTATGAGCATATCGGATTTCAATATTGACTCTCTAAGTTTTTTTCTGGTCTTTATGGACTTGCGGGGATAATGCCACTTATCGGTTTCGGGAACTACATGAATGAGGTCGTGGATGGTCGTAACGAGTTTTGCTTTCAGAGTTATGGGAGAGGCCGGATGTGGTATGTGTATAACGTCGGCGCCGCCTGTCAGAAGCTCTAAGGGTATAAGTTTTTCCGTGAGTAAGCGGACAATTTCACTGGAGAACAGCTTTCCTGTAATACGGAAGTTCTTATGGCGTGAAAACCTTGATTTAATTTCCCTGTAATCTTTTATGAAATTGCGTGATTTGAAAAGATAGAGAAGATATGAGTTTTCGTCATCGATTTTTGCCAGGTTGTGTACAAGGCTGTATGTATATAACGATATGCCTCCCTTGCGTTTTGAAGCAGCCATTCTGCAGTCAATTGCTATTTTCATTTTTATGGTTTCTTTTCATTCTGCATTTAAGGAAAAGAAGCATTAAAAAAAGCCGCAGTTTTTTGCGGCGAAACATTCTTGTTCTACATTCTTTGAGATGTTTTATTCCAAGTTTGAAATTGCCTGTCTCAATGCATTGTGCGACGGAACTCAGCCTTAATTTATTGGCATACTCTCTAATATAATCCCGCTTATCAGAATTTGCGTTGTCATTCAAAAATTTTTCAATGTTTTCCACTGCCCTGTAGCCGTAGATTGCCCTGTTGGTTTTAGAAACGCTCCCGGGAATATCCATGTTATATAGCGCGCAGGGGCGTCTGCTGAAAACCACAGGATATTTGAGAGCAATTCTTACCCACATATCCCTGTCTCCGCCCTTGTTTACTCCCTCCGGGAACATCCCTGAAGAAGCAAAGACTGCTTTTGGTATTGCTGCTGCCGATGTGCATACAGGGGACGTTCCGTAGATGCACGACCTGAAATAATCCGGAACAATGCCTTCCCATCCGTTATCTTCCGGAATTTCTCTGATATCGGGGTTCTTGATTCTGCCGTCATTATATTTTCTTAAATATGCAGTTGCATAGAGACCCGCTCCGGGATACTTGTTTCTCAATCGCATTATTGTTTCAAGAAACTTTGGAGTCCACTCGTCATCGGCATCAAGGAAAGCGACCAGATTTCCAGAGGACTCTCTTATTCCCATGTTTCTTGCGGCATGGCCTCCCGGAGAAGGGGACGGCCTGTTGAACAGCTTTATCCCGCTTTTCTGGTACTCTGCGGCAATCCTTTCTCCTCCGTCGCTTGAAGCGTCATTCACTACTATAACCTCAAAGTCACTGAATTTCTGTGCAAGCACGGAATCTATGGCGCGGGCTATATACTCTGCCTTATTATAAAGCGAAATCACAACTGATATTTCAGGCATTTTTATTCCTTTATTTTAACCCATTGGCATAATCGCGAACGGCGTTTATTAAAGAAACATCAAATTTTTCATTGTTATTATAAAATATAGCCCTTGTTAATTCCATTTTTTCGGCACAGAAAAGGTCTTTTCTTACATTTTCCTGATACTCCTTGAATTTCGCCGGTGTTTTCCTTTTCTTTCTTGGGGGCAGTCCTCTTATTTTCCTTCTGTTCTGCACCGTGTCAAAGTCTGCTTCAACAGATATGGTCAAGTCTGGATAAAAGAAGTTTTTTTTAACTGAATCCGGGATTTTTGCGAAAACGAGCTTTTTAAGAGACAATCTTCTTATAATTGCAAACCATTTAAAAAACCCCTCGTCGGACAGAATAAAATTATAATCCAGAGTGCGTGCCTTTTTTATTTTTATCTGCACTATAAGCCACTTTTTTAACAGGGTGAACATGTGTTTCAAGTCTCTCGGAATATGGAAAAATATGAGATACAGGGAAGCTATAAAAGATTTTGGAGCTGTTAAAATAAAGACGAAATAATCGTGCAAGGGTACCTCGTAATCGGAAAGGTCAAAACATCTATAATCAGAGGAAAGATGTTTTAAAACCTCATTTTTAACATAAGTTTTGCCTGAACCGGATCTTCCGGCAAAATCTATTATAAAGGGTTTGGTTTTATGCTCCATATTATTCTTTCAACAGCTCACCGTATACGCTCAGGGTTTTCTCCGTCATATGAGAGACTGTAAAGTTTTTAACCGCATTGTCAAAGGCGGCGTTGGCAATGGACGAGGCGGCATCAGGGTTGGTGAGAATAAACCGGATTCTGTCCGCCAGCTGGTCCGTATTGCCGGGCTCAACAAGAAATCCCGTTTTGCCGTCTTCTATAAGTTCCGGCACGGCTCCGATGCCGGTGCCGATAACCGGCGTCTTTGACATCTGGGCTTCAGCCACGGTTCTTCCGAATCCTTCCGGTTCAAGAGAAGGGACAACGAGAACATCCATGTTTTCAAGAGCTTCCCTTCCGTCCATGCGGACTATTTTTACGGCTTCGGCCATTCGGTTTTCCGATATCCGTTTTTCAAGTTCCGTCCTGTATCTTTCACTGCCGCTTCCTACTATGAGAACCTTGACGTTGAGGCCTTCTTCGCGTACTTTTTTGACTGCCTCCAGAAAGAAGAAATGCCCTTTCCATGTGCTGAACCGCGCAATCATTCCTATTGTCGGAGTTTCCCTGTTCGTTTTTTTAATGTTTAGGAAAGCGACGTCAATTCCGTTGTATACGACGCGTATTCTATCCTCCGGTATCCGCAGGTATTCCACCGCGTAGTTTTTCAACGCTCTGCTCACCGTTATCACCAGATTTCCTTTTCCGACGGATTTGCTGTACCATCGGGCGGTATGGAAATTGTGAATGCTGGTGACCCACGGCATTTCAGGGAACGATTTCATAACCCGGCAGGCAATCCAGCATGGGAAGCGGCTCTGGGCGTGAAGGATGTCCGGTTTTTCTTCTTCTGTTATTTTTTTCAGGCGGCGGCAGGCCGAGAAAAACACGGCCGGATTTTTTCTCTCCATGGGAAGATTATGCCATTTAATCCCTTTTTCCTTTAATAGAGGGATAAACCTGCCGTTTCCGCTTACAACGACAACTTGATGCCCGAGTGCCGAGGCCTTCAAAGAAAAATCGTATACGCCTCTTTCTATGCCTCCGAAATCCATTGAGGGGAGAACTCTGAGTATTTTCATGGTATTAAAGGTTGAAAAGGAGAGGCTGTTCTTTTTCGTCCATGATGAGCATGGCGGCTTTCAGCACCTGCTCGGGTTTGATTTTTTCAAGGCAGAGAAAATTTCTTCTGCAGTATTTTTTTGCCCTGCAGGGGAAACATTCAAGATTGCTGTGCACCACAATATTTTTTGTTCCAACGGGTCCGTACCTGTAGGGATTGCCGGGGCCGAATATGGCAACCACAGGGCACTTTGCCGCTCCTGCCAGGTGCATATAGTCAAGACTGCCCGTGATTAGCAGGTCCGCCCTGTCCATAAGGGCGGCCGTTTCCTTCATGCCTGCGCCTGAATAATTGTAAACATGGCCGCCGCCGATGAGCGCTTTTATTTTTTCCGAGTATCTCCTGCTTTTTTCCGGACCGGCAAGGATAACCGTCGTTCCGTAAATTTCCATGAGCTCCTTAGCCGCCTTTGCGAATTTTTCGGCGGGCCACGGTTTTCTTCCCGCGTCCGCTCCCGGAGCAATGACGATAAATCTTTCCGAGCTTTTCACTCCGTCATTTTTCAGCCTCTCTGCCGCAGAATCCCTGTCCCGCGCCGTGACAGGGAAAAATACGCGCGGGGCGTCATCCCTGCCAAAGAAGGGTTCTATGAAATTCAGCGCAAGGTCTGACTCCATCGTGAAATTCTTGTCTGAGAAAAAATATTTCCAGAAAAAGGAAAGCCTGTATTTTCCCCGGAGGAAATAGGGCATGAGACGGCCTGAACCGAAGGACACGATTAAATCATATCTTCTTTTTCGCGCTTTTTTTAAAAACATGAAGGGGTTTCTGATGCTGTACGGGATGTAACTCCGGAAGAAAGGGTGTTCTGCGGCAAACTCAACCGCGGACGGACCTGCAACTATGTCCATCTCCGCCTCCCTGAAAGCTTCCTTTATCTTTTTTATAGACGGAGTCAGCAAAAGATTGCGGGCAAGCGAATCCGAGCCGATGACAAGGATTTTTTTTATTTTAATGTCTTTAATATTTTTCGGGCACATTCTTCCGCCTCTCTGAGTTTATTGGATGAACGGCCGCCCGCCGTTTTTATCCTTTCATTTAGGGTATCAAGTCCGCATAATGGCAGGTATTCAGCATAACCTTTTTCGGCAAATTTTTCAATAGTAAGGTCAAATATTAGTTTTCTCCGCTTCTTTCTTTCCACTCCAAGGATTATGACGGGTTTGCCGCAGGATGCGGCTTCAGAAATCATGTTTACGCTGTCTTCCGTGACGATTATAAGGTCGCAGAGAGACAGCATTCCGGGGTAATGCGACGTTTCGGAATATCCGGGAAACTCGGAATATGCCGTTGAACGGCTCTCTTTCAAATAATTTTGAAGATAAAAGACAACTTCCATGCGCGTTCTTCTTGAGGTGGTATACAGGAAAACGCATTCTTTTTCATTTTTATGCAGTGCATCCAGAAGCTTTTTTATAAAATTCAGGGATATACCGTAGTTCTGGTCGTCGCCGCCGATGACAACCCCGACTTTTTTCTTGTCCGAGGGCAAGCGCATAATTTCTCCGAGCTTCATTTTTTCGTTCGCAAGAAAATCTTCGTTTATACGGTTGGTAGCTCCCATCGTTACAATGAGATTGTTTAATCCTTTATTCTTTATTTTTAAATAATCGTGAAAAGGTATTACGAGAAAATCAAAAAATTTCAGGGGAACCATAGACGGCGTCATTATCTGGACTGAGGCGGTTTTGTCGGATGTCTTACCCAGAAGGAGGTTTACCGGTGCAAGTACCGAGCCGGCGGAGATGATAATGTCAAAATTTCTGCCTGCGATTGTTTTTTGTTCTTTCAGCAGGCGCATCAACAGCTTTTCCCCGGGGTTCCACAGCCTCAGACAGCATAAGAACGAAAGCAGTTTTCCCGAAAGGGGATGGGTTCCTTTCCTTGACGGCAGGCGGTAGGAAGGGCCTTTCAGAGATACCCTGAATATCTCTGTTTTTCCCGCAAGGGCTTCCGCTATTCCCATCGCCTGGTTCAGGTTGCCTTTGATGCCGTCGTCCAATACAAGTATGTCCATATAAATATAGGGATTCTGGAAAGGCTAAATCCACCCTGACCCTCCTTTGCTAAAGGAGGGAAATTATTGTATCCCCCCTTTGGAAAAAGGGGAAATGGGGGGATTTTTCCGCGTCACGTGTCATTAATCAGCGGACTTCAAGTCCATGTTCCCTGAAGTAATTTTTTATTTCCGCAATCGTGTATTTTCTGAAATGAAGGAGGGATGCGAGCAGTACCGCGCTTGCTTTGCCTTCCTTAACGATCGTTGACATATGTTCAAGAGTTCCAGCTCCTCCAGAAGCTATGACGGGAACGCGCACATTGTCGGCAACGGTTCTCGTCATTTGAATGTCGTAGCCTTTCTGCGTTCCGTCCATATCTATGCTTGTAAGAAGGATTTCTCCCGCGCCCAGGCCTTCAACCTTCTTTGCCCATTCCTTGACTTCAATGCCGGTCGGGGTTTTGCCGCTTTCTATGCACACTTCCCATCCGGAGGCGCTTTGTTTGCCGTCTATAGCCACGACTATGCACTGGCTTCCGAATTTTTCCGCGCCTTCTTTTATGAGCCCGGGGGTTTTGACCGCGGAGGTGTTTATTGAAATCTTGTCTGCGCCGGCTTTCAAAAGTTTTTCTATATCCTGCAGGCTTGTTATTCCGCCGCCCACCGTAAGGGGTATGAAAACAACCTCCGAGACTTTCTTTACAACGTCAACCATTGTTTTCCTTCCTTCTATTGTTGCGCTGATATCAAGGAAAACAAGCTCGTCCGCTCTTTCCCCGCTGTAGAAAGCGGCGTGTTCAACGGGGTCGCCGGCTTCTATCAGGTTTTCAAAATGCACGCCTTTTACCACCCTGCCCTCTTTCACGTCCAGACACGGAATTACTCTTATCGCAGCCATTTTCCCTCCAGAAAGTTTTTTAAGAAAAGGATGCCGGAATCGCCGCTTTTTTCGGGGTGAAACTGAACACCCGCAATGTTTTCCCTCCTGACGGCTGAAACAAATTCGTTACCGTAAAAAGTTTCCCCGATTATAACCCTTCTGTTTTCGGGAGCGGGATAGTACGAATGTGCAAAATAAAAATATTCGCAGTCAGGGATGTTTTTGAAAAGAGTTTCGCCGGGGGATGAGATTTTCACTCTGTTCCATCCCATGTGGGGAATCCTGAAAGCCCTGTCTGCAAAACTGAATTTTTTTACGCCTCCCTTTATCAAGCCGAAGCCGCCGCAGCTGCCTTCTTCGCTGTGGGAAAAAAGAAGCTGTAGCCCCAGGCATATTCCGAGGAAAGGCTTACCTTCTTTTATTCCGGTTATGAGAGGCTCGATTATTCCGGATTCAGTCAGGCTTTTCATGCCGTCGGCAAAAGCGCCCACTCCGGGGAGGATGACAATAGCCGCTTTCTTCAGGTCTGCCGCTTTTTCTATGACAAACGGCTCTTCGCCGCAGGTTTTCACTGCCGTAAAGACGCTGTGGATATTGCCGGCTCCGTAATTTACTATCCCTGTCATGGTAGTTATGAAAATTTCAGTTATATGCAAACTTCGTTTGCGCTATACTTTGTTAGAAATGGAATTAATACAGTTATTTATTTAAGTCTGCGTGATATTCCTGGAGACTTTTTACGCTGATTTTGTTTTCTTTCAGTTTTTTTATCGCAACCATTGTGGCTTTTGCCCCTGGAATTGTCGTTATAAGGGGAATATTTCTGTTTACGGCGATGTCTCTTATGGAAATGATGTCTTTTTTCGGCTTTTTGCCGGAAGGGGTGTTGATTATGATTGAAATCTGGTTGTTCTTCATGAAATCAACGACGTTCGGACGTTCTCCCTCGTAAACCTTGGGTATTATTCTTGCCGTTACGCCGTTCTCGTTAAGGATTTTGCCTGTTCCTGAACTTGCGAGAATCTCAAATCCTATGTCCTGGAAGCCTTTTGCTATGGCAACTACGGCTTTTTTGTCCTTGTCTTTTACGCTTATGAAGATTGTTCCGGAAACCGGAAGTTTCTGCCCCGCGGCGATCTGGCTTTTAGCGTATGCCATCTCAAAGGTTTTGTCCATTCCTATAACCTCTCCGGTTGAACGCATCTCCGGTCCCAGAACCGCGTCTACTCCGGGGAATCTATTGAACGGGAAAACGGATTCTTTCACCGCAAAATAGTTGACGGATATTTCTTTTGTGAATCCGAGTTCCTCAAGTTTTTTCCCCGTCATTATCTTCGTGGCGAGCTTGGCGAGGGGGACGGCTATCACCTTGCTTATGAAGGGGATGGTTCTCGATGCCCTCGGATTGACCTCCAGCACGTATACCTTGCTGTTTTTGACGGCATACTGGACGTTTATGAGACCCTTGATTTTCAGCTCGAGGGCGAGTTTTTTTGTCGCTGTTTCAATCTCTTTCACGATTTTTTTGTCGAGACTGTATGTGGGAAGAACCATGGCGCTGTCGCCTGAGTGCACGCCCGCTTCTTCTATGTGCTCCATAATGCCGCCTATGACGCACTCTTCACCGTCGCATATGGCATCTGCATCCACCTCTATGGCGTCCTCAAGAAATTTGTCTATAAGGACAGGCCTTTCCTGAGATACGTCCACGGCTTTTTGCATGAACGATTCAAGCGTTTCCCTGTCATATACTATTTCCATCGCCCTGCCTCCAAGGACATAGGATGGCCTTACAAGAACGGGGTAGCCGATTTTTTCTGCTATTGCCGCCGCCTGCTCAAAGGATGTTGCCGTCCCGTTGGGCGTCTGTTTTAACGAGAGTTTTTCAAGCAGCTGCCGGAAGAGCTCCCTGTCTTCGGCGGCGTCAATGGCCTCGGGGCTTGTTCCGAGTATGTTGATTCCTTCTTTCTGCAGGGGGATGGCAAGGTTTAAGGGGGTCTGCCCTCCGAACTGGAGAATCACGCCTATGGGTTTCTCTTTTTCCACTATATTGAGCACGTCTTCAACGGTGATAGGTTCAAAATAAAGCCTGTCCGACGTATCGTAATCCGTGCTTACGGTTTCAGGGTTGCAGTTGACCATGATGCTTTCGTAGCCGTCTTCCCGCAGAGAGAATGAGGCGTGCACGCAGCAATAGTCGAATTCAATCCCCTGGCCTATGCGGTTAGGCCCTCCTCCCAAAATAACAACCTTTTTCTTTTTCCCCTGAACTGCTCCGGAGTCATGTTTTTCATTGGAGGAATAATAGTAGGGTTTTTCCGCAGGATATTCGCCGCCAACGCTGTCAACCGGCTTGAATACGGATGCAATGTTCTCTTTTTTTCTTTTTTCCCTCACTTCTTTTTCGGAGGAGTTCATAATGAAGGATATCTGCCTGTCGGAAAAACCCGATTTTTTGGCTTTCTCCAGTATTCCCGCAGGCAGTGCGTTTACGCCTGAATACCTGTAAAGTTCTTTTTCCATTTCAATAATCCCTTTTATGTTGTGAAGAAACCACGGGTCAATTTTTGAAAGGCCGTAGATTTCATCAACGCTCATGCCTGCAAGCATCCCGTAGCGCAGGTAAAAGAGCCGTTCATCGTCCGGGACGGATATTTTTCTCGCTATAAGCTCTTTCTCTTCTCCCGTGAATTGATGGTTTATGTCCCAGACGTCTTTTTTATCCGAACCGAGTCCGTACCTGCCTGTTTCAAGGGACCGCAGTCCTTTCTGAAGGGCTTCCCTGAAGTTTCTGCCGATGGACATTGCTTCACCTACGGCTTTCATGGATGTTGAAATCGTTTTATCCGCCGCCGGAAATTTTTCAAATGTGAACCTCGGGATTTTAAAGACGCAGTAGTCAACGGTGGGCTCCGCAAAACAGGTTGTCTTTCCCGTTATCTGGTTGTCTATCTCTTCCAGCGTCAACCCTACGGCAAGCTTTGTCGCTATTCTCGCTATGGGGAAACCCGTGGCTTTTGAAGCAAGGGCGGAGCTTCTGGAAACCCTTGGGTTAACTTCAATTATAACCACCCCGCCGTCTTCGGGGTTCACGGCAAACTGTATGTTCGCGCCGCCTACAACGCCGATTTTTCTTATGATTTTCTTTGAGAGGTTCACAAGGTTTGCGTATTCTCTAAGGCTTAAGGTCTGGGCAGGCGCCACAACTATGCTGTCGCCGGTATGTATGCCCATGGGGTCTACGTTTTCCATGGATGTGACCATTATTACGCTGTCGGCGCTGTCTCTCATAACCTCAAATTCTATCTCTTTCCAGCCGAGGACGGATTGTTCTATCAGCACCTCGCTTATCGGACTCGTGTCCAGGCCGAATTCAAGCTTTTTTTCAAGCTCTTCAATGTTGTAGGCGACGGAGCCGCCCGTCCCTCCGAGAGTGTAAGCAGGCCTAAGAACCAAAGGGAATCCGAGCTTTTTCCCTATCTCAAGTCCGTCTTTGAGGTTGTAGGCGAGCGCGCTTGCGGGAACTTCTATGCCGAGTTCGGTCATTGCGTTTTTGAAAAGCTCCCTGTCTTCCGCCATGGCTATCGCGGATATGTCCGCTCCGATTACCTCTACGCCGTATTTTTCAAGGACTCCCTCTCTTGAAAGGAAGGTTGCGAGATTCAGCCCCGTCTGGCCGCCGAGCGTGGGCAGAAGCGCGTCCGGACGCTCCTTTTCTATTATTTTTGCGAGGAGTTCAACCGTCAGAGGTTCAAGATAGGTTATGCCGGCCATTTCAGGGTCGGTCATAATAGTCGCCGGGTTGCTGTTCACCAGAAGCACCTCATACCCCTCTTCCTTCAGCGATTTGCATGCCTGCGAGCCGGAATAGTCAAATTCGCATGCCTGTCCTATTATAATAGGTCCGGAGCCAATAATCATTATTTTTTTAAGGTCTTTTCTGTGAGGCATTTTACCTTCCTTTTATCAGAGAGAAAAACTCTTTGAAATTGACATCCCGGGGCAGAAAGCTCGTAGACATCATCCTCATGTCCTCGTCATACTGCCCTTCCTCGGTATCATCGTTGATATTGACAAACCTTGCCGTTTTACCCGCAGATTTCTTTTCAAGGGACAGGCTGTGGCTTTGTTCCGTTATACAGCACCTGTTTTCCTTTGTGTCCGAGACAGGATGGTTTATGCCGTAATGATTCAGAATATCCCCGGAGATTTTTCTCCCCGAGGCAATGCCGGCGGCAAGATGCCCCGTCCCTGCTCCGAAAACGGGTATCCTGCCGAGGAATTTTTTTATAACTGAGGCGGCCTCCTCTATGACGGCCGGGTTTTCGGGTCCGGATGTGACGTATATTCCCGAGGCGCCGGCCATTATCTCGTCTCTTTCCGGCGCGCCCGGCGGGAAAAAAATCCAGTCAAACTCGGAATTTTTCAGCGCCGCGGTTTCGCTTTTCTTTACGCCGAGGTTGATGACGGCTATGTAAGGTCTGCCGGTTTTGAGAATATCCTGTTTCGTTTTGACCTGGGCGCAGGCAATGCCGGAGTTCTTCTTCATTTCTTTGAGAACCTTTTCGGTTTCAATGTCTGCCGGAGCGATTCCTGCCGCCATTCCCCTCCTGTTCCGTATTATCGCAGTCAGGTACTGCGTATCGGAACCTTCAAGCATTGATACGGGCTTGTCCTTCAGAAAATCTGCCAGAGAACATTGCGCCCTGAAGTTGCTGTAAATCTCGCTGTATTCCGAGATTATCACCGCCGAGGGAAAAACCTCTTCCGTTTCCGTGTCCTCATAGTTTATGCCGTAATTTCCTATGAGAGGATAAGTAAAACAGACTATTTTGCCGGAGTACTCAGGGGAGGTCAGAACTTTTTCGTATCCCACGACGCGGGTGTCGAAAACCAGCCTTCCCGTTTTAACGCCTTTTCCGGAAATAATAGTCCCTTCAAAAATTTCCCCGGTTTCAAGAACAATTTTGCCTTTCATGATGTTATAATTCCCTCTCTTTATCTTTTATCCTCTTTCCCGTAAAGCAGGAAAGGCATAGATGGTTTGCGGGCAGTCCTACTGCGCCTATGAAATCTTCAAGAGAGTTGTATCTCAGGGTATCGGCGCCTATCTTTTCCCGTATGCCCTCAAGAGAAAGCCTTTTGGCCGCAAGCTCCCTGTAAGAGCGGGTGGAGATGCCGTAGAAACACGGCGCTATGAGCGGAGGACAGGCTATTCTCACATGGACCTCTTTTGCTCCCGCATGCTTGAGTTCCATGACTTTGAACTGTATCTGCGTCCCTCTTACGATGGAATCGTCGCACAGGACTATCCTTTTCCCCTTGACGTTTTCTTTTATTACCGACAGTTTTATGCGGGCCTCCTCGTCCCTGCTTTCCTGTGTGTGCCTGGTATAGCTTCTGCTGGCGAACCTGTCCAGAAGAAAAACCTCCTGGTAAGGTATTTTTGACTCCTTGTGGTAGCCCAGTGCGCATCCTATGCCGGACATCGGGACCGGCGCAACTATGTCGGCCTCAATTTTTCCGTCTTTTTTCGCAAGCCTTGAACCGAAGTTTTCGCGGACCCTTATAACTGGTATGCCTTCAATTATAGAGTCGGTGGAGGCTATGTATGCCCATTCAAAAGCGCAGAATGCGGGATGCCCGTTTTTTACTCTGGCAAGAGTTTTTACGCCGTCTTTATTTATGAAGACGATTTCTCCCGGTTCAACGTCCCTGTGCAATTCCAAGCCCAGCAGGTCAAACGGCCTTGATTCGGACGAAACGGCAAACCGGTTTTTCCCTTTTCCAAGTATCAGCGGTTTGAAGCCGTAAGGGTCCCTTGCGGCATAAATGCCGCTTTTTGTGAGAATGACAAGACTGTAGGCGCCTTTAACTTTACTGCTCAGATTTGCTATCCCCGTAAGAAAGTCCTTTTCATAGGAGATTAATTTGCCGAGAAGTTCAATATCCGTTTCGCTGTTGAAAGAATGGCCTTTCTCTTTCAGCCCGGCTCTCAGCTTCTTTCCGTTCATTATGTTGCCGCTGAACGCTATTGCGAATTTTCCCATGCGGGATATTAAAAAAATGGGCTGGCGTTCTTTTAAGCTGACGTGCCCTATTCCCGAGAAGCCTTTCAGGCAGCGGATTTCATCTTCCGAAAAGGTATGCCTTACAAAACCCTTGTGGGTTGTAAGATAGATGTTCCCGGAACGGGTGGCTATTCCGCAGTATCTCTGTCCGCGGTGCTGAAGCTTGAAGATTCCGTAATAAACGTCTTTGGCCGCATTTTCCCTGCCGGCATTGTACAAACCGAAAATTCCGCAGTTCTCATCCATTGTGAATTTTTCAGATTATTAAATGTATTCTATGGTGCTGGGTGGTTTCGGCGTTATGTCGTAAACGACTTTGACGACTTCCGGGACTTCTTCCAGAATCCTGTCGCGTATCTTGTAAAGAACGGGCCACGGAATCTTTGACGGCTGCGCCGTAAGCGCGTCTTTGGAATTAACGGCCCTCACGGCGATAATATCTCCGTAGACTCTTTTACCGTTTACCATTCCGGTGGCTCTGTCCGACATAAGAACGGCAAGAACCTGGAATATGCTCTCGCCCGTTATGGCAGTTTCCACGATTTTGGTAGCCTTGCGGACTTTTTCAACCCGTTCGGGAGTAACCTCGCCTATTATCCTGGTAGCCAGCCCGGGGCCGGGAAACGGTTTTCTGTCGGCGAATTTTTTTGGCATGCCGAGTTTTTTTGCGACTTCACGGACCTGATGTTTATATATTTCCCTCAACGGCTCAACTATTTTTAATCCGAAATGCGCCGGGTTTATTCCTATCTGCGAGAGCACGTTGTGCTGTGTTTTTATTCCTTTCTGCGTTTCGGCTATGTCCGCGGCTATGGTCCCCTGTATGAGGAAATCCACGGAATAGCTCTTGACCGCCTGTCCGAGGGTTTTATAGAAGAGGTCCCGGAAAACTATCCTTTTTTCCTCTGGGTCGGTCTTGCCTTTTAAGCCATCAAAAAACTTGTCTTTGACATCCCATATCTGCAGTTCAATGCCCGCGTTATCAAAAAACTTCCGTATCTCTTCAGGCTCTCCCTCCCTCATGAGCCCGTCGTCGAGAAAAAGCACTATGATGTTGCCGCCGAGGGCTTTTCTGGCAAGCATGGCGCACGTCATGCTGTCGACTCCTCCCGAAACGGCTATAAGCGTCCTTTTTGTCCTGCTGATTTTTTTCTGAAGCTCTTCGGTTTTCTGGTTGATGAATTTTACGGCCGCAAAACTCATGTTATTCTCCTTTACATTTAAGCGTATGGCGTATAGCGTTTAGCGTATAGTTAAAAGCTTTTAAGCTTCTAATTGTATTTTCTATGCGCTGTACGCTATCCGCTGTTTTTATAAGGGGTTTCGTTTTATCAGCTTAGTTTCTCCATGGGGCGTTCTTTAAAGATTAATTATAACATTCATGGAAACAGCGCGTCAAAACCTTTTTTTCCTCCCGACAAATCCGTAAGAACGGCGTTAATCTTCAAATAAAAAAGAGGAATACCCTCGGGAAATTTCCCTTCCAGCTTGACATAATCCTTTTCAGTCGCAACTATATAATCCGTTTTCTTTCTCATGAACAGGCCGGTCAATTCGGCAATGTCAAAATCCCTGTAATTGAAGTGGTCCGGATATGCGGCCGCATATATTCTGTCAGGCGACAATTTGAAAAGAAGATGGAAAAAATTCATGGGGTTACCTATTCCCGCCGCCGCAATAATCCTTTTTCCGCAGACTGAAGAGGCGGGAATTTCAATTTCGGAATTTTTCAGGCACTCAATCTCATAATCCATGACAAATACGGGCCTTTTGAACCGGTCAAGGTAAGATACAAGCGTTTTTCTCTCCTTCTCTCCTGCCATATACGGGTGCGTAAGCACAAAAACGTCCGCTCTTTTCAGTGAACCGAGCGGTTCTCTGAGCATCCCCGAAGGGATAACCCTTTTATTGTCAAAGGGGTTTGACATATCCAGCAAGAGAATGTCAGCATCCCTGTATATTCGGCGGGAATGGAATCCGTCGTCTATCACGGCCGTATCGCCGGGCCTATTCATCTTTTCTTCCAGTTTTTTTATCTCCGCTGGATTTTTTGAGGCCAAATACAGTCCCGGGAAATTTCTGCCCATCATCCGGATTTCGTCGGCAGTTCTGGAAGAAGGCGCCGCCCCGGATGATAAAACGGCAATCCTGCGCCCTTTTTCCCTCAAGGTTTTGACCATGCCCATCACCATAGGCGTTTTTCCCGTACCGCCGGAAACAATGTTGCCTGCGCTTATGACCGAAAAACCGAATTTTTCAGGGGTAGTAAAAAGTCTCTTAAGGAAAATTGACGCAAGATAAAAAAGGGTGAAAGGAAGCAGGTATGCCGAAAGAATTTTAAAAAACAGCGATTTTCTGCGGAACAGGAACCTTCTATAGAAAAAATTAAAAAAGGGTCTGCTCGTTCTCAGAGACGCGGTTTCCAAGAGGTATTTCAACTTTTCCGAATTCTCCATCGTATCCAGGTACAATTTTTACTCTCCCTTTTCTGACCGCCCGTATCCCCTCAATGATATTTTCGTCTATTTTGCCGTACATCTCTTCTTCGGGAATTTCAAGAAGAACGGACAGTTCGGTTCCGAACCGTTCGATAATTTCTTTATATTTGTTTCTTACAAGAACGGAATCAGGCTTTTTCCCAAGTATGCTGCCTATTATCTGGTCAAGGGGGACAAGTTTTTTGAAAGGGATGAACCTGTCGGGTTTTTCTCCGTATTTTCTGTCGGAGAGTTCACATACCCTGTTCATTACACCTATCGTGACCTTTCTTCCGCAGACCGGGCACAGATTGTTGTTTTTTCGCGTTTCCTCCGGGGAAAGGCACAGATTGCAGTTCCTGTGGCCGTCAAAGTGGTATTTTCCCTCTTCCGGGAAGTATTCAACGGTTGATAGGAATTTTCCGCCGTCCTTGCTTTTTAATATGTTTTTCAATCCGGGCAGGTCAAATTTTCCGCCGAATATGTTGGCTTCCCTTCCGATTTTAGCCGCCGAATGCGCGTCGGAATTGGAGATAAATGAAAACCTGTCCAGAGAAGAGACCATCCAGTTCATTGCCGGGTCGCTGCTCAAGCCCGTTTCAAGCGCAAAGATTTCGGAAGCCATGTCTCCGAAACATTCCTGGATGGAATCAAAACCGGAGTTGGAGCCGAAGAGGGAAAAATGGGGCGTCCAGATGTGGGCGGGTACCACGAATCCCTTTTCATCTGCGTCTTTTACTATTTTCACGAGCTCTTTCGCCTCCATCTGCAGTATCGGCCTGCCGTCGGCGTTTATGTCTCCGTAGCGCTCAAGCACTCTGTTAAGCTTATCGGCTCCGGCAAATGAGGAGAGAAAAAGGATGTTGTGTATTTTTTTCACCTTCCCTTTCTCGTCAAAAATGTTGCACGCTTCCCCCGTAAGGATAAAATCAATGCCTCCGTATTGATAAATGCCTTCCCTGTCAGTCTCCTTGAAGAGGTTGGTTAATTCGTGGAACCACAGAAAGTGGGTTATATCGCCGGTGCCGAGAAGGTTTATTCCTTTATATTTAGCCCAGCGCGCCAGTTCGGGTATCTCCATGTTTTTGCTTGTGGCGCGGCTGTATTTTGAATGTATGTGAAAATCCGCTATGTACATTTATCCCGAACTCCCCTTTGAAATTTTAAAATGCGAGGGATTTGGATTTAATGCTTTTCTGCCCTTTTTTATCTTTTTGAATTCGGCATAAAGAAGTCCGTAAAGCTGTTCAAGCGACTGTGAAATGATTTTAGTCTTGCACACAACAGGTGCGAAGTTGGTATCTCCGGTCCATCTCGGGACTACATGCATGTGTATGTGGGTCTTGAGGCCTGCGCCGGCGGCTCTGCCGATGTTGATGCCTATGTTGAAACCCTGCGGGTTAAGCACCTTTCCCAGTATTTTCACGGACGTTTTGATGAGAAACATGAATTCCCTCTCTTCTTCAGGGCTCAAATTTTCAATCGTGCTTATATGCCTGTTGGGGACAACCATGATATGTCCGTTGTTATACGGAAACAGGTTGAGTATCACGAAGCAGCGTTTTCCTCTGTATACGAGATAGTTTTTTTCGTCTCCGGCCTTTGCTTTGAGAGCTTTGCACAGGAAGCATCCCTTGGGCGGAATCTGCCTTATGTAAGCCAGCCGCCACGGCGCCCACAGGATATCTTTTTTATACATTTTTCAAAAATCCTTCCCTGTTTTCTTTCAGGTATTTCGCAAGGTCTCTTTTCCTGTTTTTAATTATACCATCAAGGACCATGCCTTCAAGCGCTTTTTTTGCTTCTCCGACTTTTTTCCCGGGCTGTATTCCGAGCAGTTCCATTATCGCGTAGCCGTCAAGCGCGAGACTGAAAGAGGTAAGCCTGTCTTTTCTGTTAAGCTCCTTTACCCTGTTTTCAAGAAGGGTAAGCTTTTCCATGGCGTTTTTTACCCTCGCGGGATTGTGGCTCGTCAGATCGGCTTTGGCGAGGGCGAAGAGAGGGCGCAGGTCTTTCCCGAGTTCCCTGATGAAACGCCTGAGTGCGTTGTCCGTGGGATTCTCTTTTGCCAGCAGGTGCGGCCTCAGGTGAAAACGTATCAGCCTGCCTATGTACCGGTTTTTTTCCTCCGGAATGTTCAGGCGGCGGCAGAGGGAATATGCCATTTTCTGCCCGACGAATTCATGCCTGTGGAAGCTTACCTTTCCCTTGTCCAGCATGAATGTTTTCGGCTTGCCGATGTCGTGCAGGAGAGCGGCCATTCTCAGATAAACGTCCTTCGTATGCCCGCTTACGTTGTCAAGCACCTTGAGAGTATGCGGAAAAAGTTCTTTGCAGGGTGCCGCCTGTTTTTCCTTCAGTCCGTGAACCTCCGGAAGTATAAGCGCAAGCGCGCCTGTCTCGTCAAGCAGATAAAATCCCCTTGAAGGCATGCGCGATTCGAGCATCTTCATTATTTCGTCAGATATCCTCTCCCTGCTGACGATTGAAAGACGGGAGACGTTTTTCCTCATGCCTTCCATCGTTTCTTTTTCTATGTTGAACATAAATTTTGAAGCGAAACGTATGCCTCTGAGAATTCTCAGCGGGTCGTCATAAAAGGTCCTGTCCGGAGAAACGGGCGTTTTTATTATCTTCTTTTTTATATCCTCGCGTCCTCCGTAGAAATCAAGGATTTCGCCCGTTGCAAGGTTTTCGGCTATTGCGTTGACGGTGAAATCTCTTCTTGCGCAGTCCTCTTCTATTGTTGCCTTCCAAACGTCCGGCTTTCTTGAGTCTTCGGGATAGCTTTCCTTGCGGGCTGTCGCAAACTCAAGTTTGATTCCGGGGATTTCAATCATGGCTGTACCGAATTTTCCGTAGAAAACGGGGGGTGGGAAGCGGTGCTCCCGGGCGAATTTCTTTGCGAACGACAGGGCATCCTGCTCCATAACTATATCAATGTCGCTGCTTTTCCTCCTGAGAAGCCTGTCCCTTATATAGCCGCCAACAAGGTAAACATGGATGCTGTTTTTTCCCGCAAAAATGCGGATTTTCTCAAGAATTTCCTCGGAAGCGCTCTCTCTTTTTCTTTTCATTTTTCAATGCCTACGGCCGCTCCGTCAAGCTCTATTATTTCAACATGGGTATTCTTAAGCAGTTTTTTCAGCGGTTTTCTGCTTATCGTGCTTAATGCGGCCACCATGCTTTGACGGACGGCAAGGGTTTTACCAACCTTAACGGATGCGCCGTTTTTGCCCGTAATCAGCACGCCTATGTAACCATTTTCAGATTTGAAAAGACGGCCTTCGGCCGGCGTGCAGGTGAAAGCCGAAGGATCCTGCCGTACCGTGGAAACCCTGAACCTTCTAAATTCCCCCTGTTCGTCGGGAACCTTTATGCTCCGTATTTCCACAAGTCTGCTTCCTACGCAAGAGTTGTTTTGTTTTATCCAATCCATAAGTTTTCGGAGTGCTTTATATTTCCAAGAGTATAACAGCAATTCCCGAAAAAAGCAACCGTTCTTTTCCGCTTTTTACTTTTTTTTTCCGTCTAAAATCAGTCCGCATATTTGACAGTATCCCCCAAATTTAATAAAATGATTGCGGAGGTGTTTTGATGAATCGGGAATTGATTGTTCTGCTTGAATACTGGGAAAAAGAAAAGGGGATAGAGAAGAGTTTTCTTCTCAACGCCCTTGAGAGCGGTTTGTTGACCGTTTACCGGAAGAAGGCCGGGCTTGACGAGAATGTCAACATAAAGATTGACCCCGAAACGGGGGACCTTAAGTTTTTAAACGCAAAAGGCGAAGAAATCCCGCCCCCGAATTTTCCGTGGGAGAGGATTGCCGCCCAGACTGCAAAACACGTCATTATGCAGCGTCTTCGCGAAGCGGAAAAATCCACCGTTTATAACGAGTTTAAAAAACTTGAAGGTTCGCTTATAAGCGGCAGGGTGGAAAGGTTCGAGGAGAATAACATAGTGGTCTCGATAGGAAAGACCGAAGGACTGCTCCCGCATCTCCATAAACTTGAAAACGAACGTTTCAGGACGGGTAACCCCATAAAGGCGTACATTATAGAGGTAAGAAAGCCGAACAGGGGCATGTACCAGGTGATTCTTTCCAGGACCCATCCCAATTTCGTAAAGGAACTGCTTGAAAATGAGATTCCCGAGATAAAAGACGGGACCATCAAAATAAAGTCTATTGCGAGGTTTCCGGGGGATATTGTTAAGGCGGCGGTTTTTTCAACGGACGAAAAGGTGGATGCCGTGGGGACATGCGTGGGGGAGAAAGCCCGCAGGATAAAGAACATAATGAAGGAACTGAACGGCGAAAAGGTGGAAATAATACTGTGGGACAAGGACATAGGCAGGTACATAATGAACTCCCTGAGTCCCGCTTCAGGCAAAAGGGTAATTGTTGACGATAAGAAGAAGGAGGCGGTAGTGATTGTAGACGACGGCCAGCTCTTTCTTGCGATAGGCAAAAGGGGACAGAACGTGCGTCTTGCCTCAAAACTTACGGGGTGGAATATACGCGTCCTCAGAGAATCCGAATATAAGAGCGATGAAAAGCCTGCCGTGGGAATCATAGACGGGATTGACGAAAAAACCGCTCTTGAACTTGCAAAGTTCGGATACAGCTCAATAAAGTCACTCGCCGAGGCTGATGTTGACGAAATAAAAAAGATACCTGCCATAGGAGATAACCTTGCCCGGGAGATAGTTGACAGGGCGAAAAACTACAGGGAAAAGAAAAAGGAAGAAACTCGCGGGAGCGAAATCCCTGAAGGGCAGGATAAAGGCGGAGAGAAGGAAGAAATCGGAGAATAGCAAATACTAACCACTATTCACTATCCACTGGCTTCATACACGGGGTAAAGGAAAAAAATGAGAGTTCTTGAATTGGCAAAAAAATATAAACTGGGCAAAAATGAATTCCTTGAGATTATTGACAGGAACGTGGGGATAAAAGGAAAGAAAACCACGAGCGGCCTGTCGGAAGCCGAAGTAAAAAGGATTGAAGAATATATAGGCAATAAGGTGAGAGAAAAACTGTCCGCCCAGAAAGCGAAAACAGAGGCTCTTAAAAAAACCGAGGCTGGCTCTGAAAAGAAGGCGGCTCCGGCAAAAAAAGCGGCAAAGAAGGAAAAGCCCGTTAAAAAAGCCGGGAAAAAAGAAACGAAAGAAAAAAAAGAAACGAAAAAAAAGAAAGCCAAAAAAACTTTACCCGCAAAAAAAACTCCAAAAAAAGCTCCTGCAAAGAAACCTGAAAAAAAGAAGCCGGCTCCCGCCTCAGCAAAAGGGAAGCCTTCGGCTCCGCCCGAAGAAGCAAAGCCTGTTAAAGTCCCTGAAGCAAAACCCGTACCTGCCGCCGCAGTGATTTCCGAAGAGAAACCGGCCGTAGAAATAAAGGAAAAGAAGCCGGCTGTTAAGCCTGAACCGGCGAAAAAAACCGTTTTGCTTGAAGGCTCGGAGAATATAAAACAGTTTTCAGAAAAGACAAATATCCCTTCCGCCGAGATAATAAAGTATTTCTTCCTGCAGGGGCTGGCGTTTAACGTCAACCAGCCGCCGGGCAGGGAAAATCTGGAAAAAGCATGCGAAGTTTTCGGGTTCACCCCGGAGTTCAGCAGGGAGGAAGTCCCTGCCGTCAAAAAGATTCCGGAGGAAGAAGAAGGCACCCTTCTTCCGAGGCCCCCCGTAGTAACCATTATGGGGCATGTTGACCACGGAAAAACAACAATACTTGATACTATCAGAAAGAGCAGGATAGCGGAAAAGGAGCACGGGCAGATTACGCAGAAGATAGGAGCGTATAAACTTGATTCCAAGAAGGGTTCAATCGTTTTCTTTGATACTCCGGGCCATGAGTCTTTCACTGCCATGAGGGCAAGGGGAACGCTTGTTACCGACATAGTAATCCTTGTTGTTGCCGCAGATGAGGGAGTGAAGCCGCAGACGGTGGAAGCCATAAACCATGCAAGGTCTGCAAACGTGCCTATAATCGTTGCGGTAAACAAGATTGACAAGCCGAATATAAATCCGGACAAAATAAAAAAACAGCTGGCCGAATATCAGCTTGTACCGGAGGAATGGGGGGGCGACACCGTATTTGTAAACGTCTCAGGGGTTACCGGACAGGGCATAGACGAACTTCTTGAGATGATAATTCTAATGGGCGAGATGCTTGAGTTAAAAGCTACTCCCGAGGGCTGCGCCAAGGGCGTAGTCGTGGAATCTTTTATCGACAGATCAAAAGGGCCGATTGTAAACGTGCTTATAAGAAAAGGGACGCTGAAATCCGGGGACCCTTTTATCGCAGGCGATGTCAGGGGCAGGGTAAGGGCGATTATAGACGACTGGGGCAGGAAGATAGACAGCGCAGGCCCTTCAACCCCCGTTGAGATTCTTGGGGCAGGCGGCGTGGCTATCCCGGGAGAGAAATTCAACACCGTAAAATCGGACAAGATAGCCAGGCAGATTTCCGAGGAAAGAAGGGAATCTTCGGGTTCGAGAAAGGAACAGGTTGTTAAAAAGGTGACTCTTCAGGACCTTTACGATGAAATCCAGAAAGGCGAAGTGAAGGAACTGAAGCTTATAGTGAAAACCGATTATGCCGGAACAATAGACGCAATAAAGGACGTTATAGGCAAGATACCTTCAAACGAGGTGAAGATTTCCGTCATTCATTCGGAAACCGGGGCTGTTTCCGAGTCGGATGTACTGCTCGCCTCCGCTTCAAATGCCGTTGTTGTGGGATTCAACGTTCCGTTAAACCAGAAGGTTGAAGATATTGCGCAATCCGAAGGCGTGGAAGTAAGAACTTATAAAATAATATATGAACTCGCGGAAGACATTAAAAAAGCGGTTGAGGGGATGCTGGAGCCGGAAGAACAGGAAATACTTTCGGGACAAGCTGTTGTAAAGAAGGTTTTCCGTCTTTCGGACAAGTCGTCAATTGCCGGCTGTCTTGTGGTTGACGGGAAGATTGTGAGGAACTCCCTCGGAAAGGTTGTCAGGGGAGGAAGCGTGGTTTTCACGGGAACAATTTCAAGCCTGAAAAGATTCAAAGAGTCGGCTAAAGAGGTAAAACAGAATACGGAATGCGGAATAGGGATGGACAATTTCACGGATTTCTACGAAGGCGATATAATCCAGTCCTATGTAAAAACTACGGTGGCTAAAAAACTTTAAAATGGAAGACTGCATTTTTTGCGGGTTAGCGTCCGGCAGGATTGAATGCGCAAAGGTTTACGAGGATGATAAGGCGATTGCCTTCCGCGACATAAACCCGCAGGCGCCGGTACATATCCTTATCGTTCCGAAAAAACATCTCGTAAAACTGCATGACGCCAAAGACCCTCTCCTTCTCGGCGGATTGATGGAAATCGCATCAAAACTTGCGGTCGGCGAGGGAATTGCCGAAACGGGGTACAGGGTTGTCATAAATACGGGACGGGATGCGGGACAGAGCGTTGAACATCTGCACGTTCATCTGCTGGGCGGCAGGAACATGAAATGGCCGCCGGGTTAGGAACGAGCGAATAGCGATAGTGAAAAGTGATAAGAAAAAGCAGAAAAAAACAAACTTGAATTTCAAAAGCATAAGTGCACTCCCATGGTTAGAGAGATAAAAATAAGAAACGTGAAAATCGGAGGAGGCGGCATTTTCTGCTTTATAGCGGGGCCGTGCGTCATTGAAGACGAAAAGACGGTCATGTATACAGCCGAAAGCCTGAAGAAAATATGCTCGGACGAGAATATCCCTTTTATATTCAAAGCTTCTTTTGACAAGGCGAACCGCTCTTCGGTCAAATCATTCAGGGGTCCCGGAATAGAGAAAGGCCTGCGGATACTGACCCGGGTCAGAGAGCTTTTTGACGTTCCTGTTACCACGGACGTGCATTCCGAAACACAGGTGAAAGATGCGGCCGATGCGGTAGACGTAATACAGATACCGGCATTTTTATGCAGGCAGACAGACCTGTTGGTTGCAGCGGGTAAGACAAAAAAACCCGTTAACGTAAAAAAAGGGCAGTTTCTTTCCCCTCCGGAAGTGAAAAATGTAATAGAGAAAGTTGTCTCTACAGGAAACAGGAACGTGATTATTACGGAAAGAGGCACTACTTTCGGATACAATAATCTGGTTTCGGATTTCAGGGCGCTTCCGGTAATGAGGGGGTTCGGGTATCCGGTCGTGTTTGACGCCACTCACAGCGTTCAGGAACCGGGAAAGCTGGGGATAAGCTCCGGCGGCGACAGAAATTTTGTGCCTTATCTTGCAAAAGCCGCCGTTGCGGTGGGCTGCGACGGGATATTCGCCGAGGTTCATCCCAACCCTGAAAAAGCGCTGTCGGACGGGGCAAATATGCTTAACATGAAAGAAATCGCGGTTCTTCTTAAAAAACTCAAAGGGATATATTATGCCTTGTAAAAAAATGAACAGGAAGGAATCCCTGAAGTATGCAAGAAACGTGATTGACACGGAATGCAGGAATTTGAAGAAGGTGAGCAGTAAACTCGGAGACGGGTTTTTAAACGCGGTGGATGCAATATGTTCCTGCAGCGGCAAGGTAATCATAACGGGCATGGGCAAAAGCGGGATTATATGCAGAAAGATAGCCGCAACCTTTGCCAGCCTTGGGATACCGGCGGTATTTCTCCATCCCGGGGATGCCGTTCACGGGGACCTCGGGACCGTAACAGGGAAAGACGTGGTGATAGTTCTATCCAACAGCGGAGAGACCGAAGAAATTTTAAGGATACTGCCCGCGGTAAAAAAAATAGGGGCGGAAATAATATCTTTTACATGTTCGGGAAATTCATCGCTTGGCATGTACAGCAGCTGCGTCATTGAGACGGGAGAGATAGAGGAAGCCGATGTCTTCGGCATCATCCCCTCTTCAAGCACGACCTGCGCCCTTGTCCTCGGAGATGCGATGGCTCTGCTTATAATGCAGATAAAGGGCATCTGTAAAAGAGATTTTGCATTCTTCCACCCTGCGGGGAACCTCGGAAGGCGGCTGATGCTTAGGGTAAAAGACGTAATGCACACGGGCAGAAAAATCCCCGCGGTGGGAACCGGCTCAAAGATGACGGAAATTTTGAGGGAGATAACCAGGGTAAACCTCGGTTTTACTCTTGTTCTGGACGATAAAGGACGAGTTGAAGGGATTATAACAGACGGAGATATAAGGCGGATACTGTGCAAGAAGGGCGTTCCTGCCGGAGAGCTTACTGCCCGCGAGTGCATGACCGGAAACCCGAAGACGATTGACGGGGAAAGTTTGGCCGTGGAGGCACTCAGCATCATGGAAAAGTCCGAGATTACCTGTCTTGTCATCATGGGAAAGGACGGAAAGCCCGAAGGAATCGTCCATCTTCACGACCTGCTCGGCAAGAAGGAGTTTAAAATTGAATACTGACGCCGTTAAGAATGCCGGAAAGATAAAAATGGTCGTTACGGATATAGACGGGGTTCTTACGGACGGAAGGGTGTTTTTTATTGACGGGGCATTAAGCCGTTTCTTCAACATAAAAGACGGAGTTGCTTTTGTCCTGTTGAAGCTTTCAGGGATAAAGGCTGCCGTTATAAGCGGGAAGAGTTCCTCCGAATCCCAAAAAAGGCTTGAGGAGCTCGGCGTGGATTATTACATGGAAGGTGTGGCGGACAAGCTTGCGGCGATTGAAGGGATTATTGAGAAGACAGGGATGAAATGGGAAGACGTCTGTTACGTAGGAGATGACCTTCCCGACTTGCCGGTTATGAAAAAGGCAGGGTTTTCAGCGGCTCCCCTTGACGCATGCGCCGATGTTAAGAATGCCGCAGACTATGTTTGTAAAAAGGAAGGCGGAAAGGGAGCTTTCAGGGAAACGGCCGAATTCATTTTAAGGGAGAGAGGGGTATGGGAAGAAATCCTGCAAAAGTTCTTATCATTGTGATGCTCCTTTTCCTTGCTCAGGGATGTTCGAGAAGCAGGGAACCGGATAATAAGGCGGATAAGCCTCAGGAAGAAATAACCGGTTTCAGCCTCAGGCAGTTTGCCGGGGATAAGTCAAGTTTTACCCTGAAAGGAGAAAGCGCCGAAATTTCTTCGGGCGGCAGGACGACAATAGCCGCACCCGCGCTTTCATTTTCAACCGGCGCGGAAGTTATAGAGATAAACACCGGAAAGGAAGGACAGGGGGAGGTCAAGATTGTCCCTGACGAGAAAAAAGTTACTGCGGTTGTGATTACGGGAAACGTAAAAATTATTTACAGGGATATAAAGACCGGAGCCGTCACAATGGAGGGCTCCTGCAGAAAACTTACTTATAAAGACGCCGAAAAAACTCTTCTAATGGAGGGGAATCCCGTCATTAAAAGAGGGAAAAGCGTTTTTTCCGGCGACACCGTAATATACAGGTTCGACGAAAACACACTGGAAATAAAAGGCAATGTAAATGCGCAGATACATACGGAAAAAGATGCTGATTAGTTTTTTCCTGCTCGCCTCCGCAGTTTATGCGGGAAATATTTCGGTATGCCTCTGGCGCGGAAGCAGTCCCGACAGCGTACTGAATATCTATAAAAACAAATACCCGGGCAGAATCAGGGTTGTTTCTTACAAAGGACAGTCTCTGATTATCAATACGCTTGATATTGAGGATTATCTTGCCGGCGTTCTTGCAAAGGAGATGGACTCTTTATGGCCTGCCGAGGCGTTGAAGGCCCAGGCGGTAGTCTCCCGCACTTTCGCTCTTTACACTGCAAAGGAAAACAAGGCGAAAAAACTTCCGTACGACATTGAAAATTCAATATTTCATCAGGTTTACGGCACAACCGGCTGTGAAAGGATAATAAAGGCGGTTAAAGAAACGGAAGGGGAAATTCTGACTTATCAGGGAAATACTTCCCAGGTTTTTTTTCACGCAAGCTGCGGAGGAGCCACGGCGAAAACATCGGACGTATGGGGTGGAAACCGCAGCCACATTGACTCCGTTTCATGCATTTACTGCGCTGAATCTCCGTATTACGCATGGGAAAAGACCTTCTCGTCATACCAGCTCTCAAGGATTTTCCGCCGGGCATCTCCCGTTGATAAAATAACGGTCGAGGAGACGGACTGCTCGGGCAGGGTAAAGGCTTTGAAGATTTTTTCAAAGGATGGTAAAATGTACAATTTAACGGGGCATCAATTCCGCATGGATGTGAATAAATGCGCTTCAAAGGTGCTGTTTAACTGCCCCGACATACTACCGAGCACCAAATTCAGGGTTCTGCAGACAGGCGATAGATTTGTCTTTCAAGGGGAAGGGTACGGCCACGGCGTGGGAATGTGCCAGTGGGGCGCAAGGATAATGGCCGAAAAAGGAGATAATTACATTAATATACTGCAATATTATTTTCCCTCGATGGAGATAACCGTGCTTGAATAGCCTAAACAGGGAGGAGTAAGAAATGGATATGCGGATTTATTCTGCTGTGGAGATTGACAAGAGGTTTGAGGAATACATAAAGGAAAAATTTGAACGGCTGCAGAAATTCATTTTTGACGAGGGGACTGCCGAATTCCATATAAAGAAAGAAGGCCCCATGTACATAAGCGAAATCAGAATCCATTCCAAAAACAACGACATTTTCCTTAAAGAAAAGGACAACGACCTGAACAAAAGCGTTGAGATTCTTTTTGACAGGGCGAAAAGACAGGTAAGAAAAGTTCACGATAAGGTGGTTGACAGGCCGTACAGGTAAAGAGCAAAAATCATACTCCCTCACTGCTTGTCATTGCGAGGCGAAGCCGAAGCAATCTCAATAAAAAGGTTGGGATTGCCGCTGAATATTCACCCCCTCCTTTTATCCTCCCCCCTCGAGGGGGAGGAAGATAGGTGGGGGGGGGGCAATCTTTTCCGGCTCGCAACGACAAAAAGCGTCGGTTCGGGGTAAAGGAGAAGAAGCGATGAAGATAACGGATTTTTTGAAGGAGGACTGCGTATTAATCGGTGTAAAAAGCAAGGATAAAAAGGGAGCAATTTCGGAGTTGCTGGAATTGCTCAAGGAAAAGAAACACATTAAAGACAGCCAGGATATTCTGGATAACGTGATGGAAAGGGAAAAACTCGGCTCTACCGGCATAGGCCAGGGCATAGCTGTTCCCCATACCAAGACGGAACAAATTGAGGACCTCGTCGGGGCGGTTGGGATTTCCGACGACGGGGTATCCTTCGACGCACTTGACGGAGAACCCGTACACATAATCTTTCTTATACTTGCTCCGACAAAGTCAATCGGGCTTCATCTGAAAGCCCTTGCCAAGATAGCCCGTCTTCTGAAGGATAAGACGTTCCGGAACGCTCTGCGCAAGTCAACCTCGGCTTCCGAGGTGGCAAGAATTATAAGGGAAGACGAAGAAAAGCTGAACCTGTCTTCCTGAAAAAACTGAAAAATGAAACAGATAAAAGGAATAGGCGTTTCTTCGGGCGTTGCAATCGGCAAGGCGTGGATATGGGAGAATTCCCTTTTGAAAGAGCCCGAATATGCAATAGACGAATCTTCCGTGGATGTTGAGGTGCAGCGTTTTAACAAAGCCTTGGAGTCTACCGAGATTCAAATCAGGGAGATGCAGAGAAATTTTGAAAGGCAGGTGGGCAATCAGTATTCCGACATTTTTTCTTTTCATCTGGCTTTTTTAAAGGACGCCGTTCTCAAGAATGAAACGGAAAATATAATCCGGGACGAAAAGATAAACAGTGAGAGCGCCCTTACGAAAGTCATACAGAAACTGGGCAGGGAATTCAGGAAAAAAGAGACGGATTTTTTCAAGGACAGGAGAAGAGACCTTCTTGACGTAATTGAAAAAATAGTTCTCAATCTAAGGGGTTCCTCATCAGCCAGAATAAAAACGTTCAAGGACGAGATAATCGTTGCCAGAGATTTATCCCCGAGCCAGACCGTTTCGCTGGACAAGAACCGCGTTATCGGCTTTGTTACCGAGATAGGCAGTGAGACTTCCCATGCGGCAATAATCGCAAAAGCGCTGGAGATACCGGCTGTCGTGGCCGAAAATGCGGCCGGCGAGATAAAAAACGGCGACGCCGTCATTGTAGACGGAACTGCCGGCATTGTGATTGTAAATCCAGTAAAAGAGGTTGTTGATAAATACAGGGGGAAAAAGAAAGAGATTTTCAGGATGAAGGAAAGACTTCTGCAAATAAAGAACCTGCCATGCCAGACGCTGGACGGAAAGAGGGTGCATCTTCACGCCAACATAGAGCTCCCGGAAGAAGTTGAGACCGCAAAAAAATACGGCGCAGAGGGGATAGGGCTTTACAGGACCGAATACCTTTATCTGAACAGGAAAGACCTCCCTTCGGAAGAGGAGCAGTTTCTTGCTTATAAAAATGTTGCCGAGAAAATTGGTGCGGGAAAGCCGGTTATCATCAGAACTATTGATATAGGCGGGGACAAGTTCATCTCTGCCCTGCCCGCCACTGTAGAGCTGAATCCCTTCCTCGGCTGGAGAGGGATACGCTTCTGCCTTGAAAGAAAGGATATATTTAAAATACAGCTTAGGGCAATACTGAGAGCGGCAGTCTACGGAAATCTTAAAATAATGTTTCCGATGATTTCGACGATAGAGGAAATAAGAGCCGCCAAGAAAATGCTTCAGGGCGTCAAAGCGGAGATGAAGAAGGAGAAAAAGAGATTCAACGGCAAGATTGAAGTCGGAATAATGGTTGAGACGCCTTCGGCGGCGCTGATAACTGATAAATTTGCCGGGGAATCGGATTTTTTCAGCATTGGCTCCAACGACCTTGTTCAGTACACCCTTGCCGTTGACAGGGGCAACGAGAAGATATCGCACCTGTACCAGCCGTGCCATCCGGCGGTCCTGAAACTTATAAGGATGACCGTTGAAAACTCGCGCATGAGAGGTATCTGGACGGGACTGTGCGGAGAGATGGCTTCCATTCCGGAGATAGCCTGCCTTCTTGTGGGTACCGGCGTTGATGAATTGAGCATGGCCCCGGGAGCGATACCTGCGGTAAAAGAGAAGATACGCTCCGTGCATTACGGAAAACTTAAGGAAATTGCGGAAAAAGTTCTTGTGTTTGACACGCACGAAAAGGTTTACAACTATCTTTTAAGAGAAATTAAATGAAGGAGGCTGCGATGTCCGGAAGAGTCACTTCGGAAGAAATCAAAAAACTGGATAGGCGGGATATGCTGGGAAAGCTTAAGGGGTTTTCCCTGCAGTGTGAGGAAGCCTATTCCCTGCCGGCCCCTGCCCTTCTCCCGGAAAAGGATTTCAACAGGATTATATTCTGCGGCATGGGAGGTTCCGCAATCGGAGGGGATATTATAAATGCGCTTGCTTTTGAGAATTCCCGGATACCGTGTTTCGTAAACAGGGACTACTGCCTGCCTTTTTTTGCCGACGGCAAAACGCTCGCAGTAATCATAAGCTACTCCGGCAATACCGAAGAGACTCTTAGCGCTTTGGAAAAAGCGAGGGAAAGGGGATGTCCCGTCGTGTGTATAACAAGCGGAGGACAGGTTGAGAAAATTGCGTCTTCGGATAAACTGCCGCTGGTAAAGATACCCGGAGGATACCCTCCGAGATGCGCAATGGGATATTTGTTTTTCCCCTGCTATAAAATATTGAGCGCTCTGGGCGTTTTGCCGGAGCTTGATGCCTCGATTTTTAACCGCATAAGGCGCTGGTCCGAGGATTTTTTCCCTGAAAATGAAAAAAGTCTTGCAAAAGGCGCCGCCTTGAAGTTCTACGGAAAGATACCGCTGATTTATTCGGGCGCGAGGTTTCTGCCCGCCTTGACAAGATGGAAAACGCAGATTGCGGAGAACAGCAAGTCTTTTGCATTCATTAACGTTTTTCCCGAGATGAATCACAACGAGATTATGTCATGGCGCTATCCTGACTGGTTTATCGCCAGATCCGTGCCGGTTTTCATAACTTCGGAGAAAGAGCATCCGAGAACTGATAAGCGTTTTAAAATAACGAGAGAAATAATATCCGGTGTAAATACTGATATTCTTGACTTGAGGACGGAGGGAGACAGCCTGCTGGAGGAGATTTTTTACCTGATTGTGCTCGGAGACTGGATAAGCTTCTATCTTGCGGTTCTTAACGGCGCAGACCCGACAGAGATAAACGGAATAGACCTTTTGAAAAAAAGAATGGGAGGAACTTCATGAACAACTCGTATCTTTTTACTTCAGAATCGGTTACGGAAGGGCATCCTGACAAGATATGCGACCAGATATCGGACTCAATACTTGACGAAGTTCTGAAACAGGATAAAAACGGGCGGGTGGCTTGCGAATGCCTCACCACGAGAGGGCTCATTTTTGTAGCCGGAGAGATAGGCACAAAGGGATATGTGGATATTCCCGCTGTAGTCAGGCAGCTGCTCGCAGAAGTGGGGTATACGGAACCTTCTTACGGTTTCCATTTTGATGCCAGCGCAGTCATCACTTCAATACAGAACCAGTCTCCGGACATAGCGCTTGGCGTTGACAAGGGAGGCGCCGGCGACCAGGGCATGATGTTCGGGTACGCCTCCGACGAAACTGATGAATTTATGCCAATGCCCATATCCCTTGCGCATAAGCTTGTGAGGCGGCTTGCCGGAATCAGAAAGGAAAAAAAACTTGATTACCTCCGGCCTGACGGCAAATCGCAGGTTACCGTGCGCTATGAAAACGGCGTACCCCGAACGGTAGAAAGCGTTGTCCTGTCAACACAGCACAATCCCGGGATTCCTCAAAAGAAGATAAAAGACGACCTGACAGAGCTGGTTATAAACAGGGTTGTTCCCGCAGGCATAAGAAGCAGGAAGATGCAGATTTTTGTCAATCCCACCGGAAGGTTTATCATCGGAGGACCGCAGGCCGATACAGGCGTAACAGGGAGGAAAATAATCGTAGATACTTACGGCGGCGTAGGGAGCCACGGAGGGGGCTGTTTTTCCGGCAAGGACCCGACAAAGGTGGACAGGTCGGCTTCATATATGGCAAGATACCTTGCAAAGAACATAGTCGCTTCGGGGCTTGCAAAAAAATGCGAGATACAGATTGCCTACGTCATAGGCATGAAACAGCCGGTCTCCATTATGGTGAATACTGAAAATACCGGCGCCGTGCCTGACAGTGCCATTGTCCGGCTCATAAAAGACAATTTTGACCTTTCGCCCGGCGGCATCATAAAGAAGCTTGACCTGCGCAGGCCCATATATAGGAGGACTGCCTGTTACGGACATTTCGGGAGAGAGGAAGATGGGTTTGCCTGGGAGAAAAAAGACTCGGTTAAGATATTCCGGAAAGGATAATTTTACCCGCCTCCGCAGAAACCCGGAAATAAGAAGAGATATAGCAGTTCATGGAACATTTTTACTTAAGCAGGACACAAAAGACGGACAAAAAACCGCTGACAATCGGGATAACGGGCATATTCGGCTCAGGCAAGACAACGGTTGCCGGAATCTTCGGCAGAGAAGGAATCCCCGTTATCTCATGCGACGCAATAGTCCACCGCCTTCTTAAAAAGAAAAACATCCTGGGAAAAATACGGAAGCTGTTCGGCGAATCTGTTTTTGAAGGAGGAATGCTTGACAGAAGAAAAATGGGGAAATTAATTTTTTCCAGCAGTTCAAAGAGAATCGCGCTGGAGAAGATGCTTCATCCGCATGTCTTTAAAGAGATAGAAAAAAGAAAACTTGACTATGCCGGTAAAAGTGATATAATAGTAATAGAAGTTCCTTTGCTCTTCGAGACCAAATCAGAAATCCTGTTCGATAAAACGGTTGTCGTTTCCTCTTCTCCGAAGGAAATCAAAGAACGGCTGAAAGGAAAATTCAGCGAAGAGGAAGTAGCAGAAAGATGGAACAACCAGCTTCCATTGAGCGAAAAAGAAAAAAAAGCCGATTACATTATCCGTAATTCCAATGATAAAAGTGCCGGACGGCAGGTGCATCTTCTTATCGAAAAACTTAAAAGCGAAATTATTTCCGGCTGAAACACGCCAAGCATTTCAACGTACAATTCAGGATTTATTAAACGTTTATTAAAGCAATCCAGTATTCATAAAACAAAATCACACTTCTTCACGGTTTAAGAAATCCGGAGAAGGGTTCAGTATAAAGGAGGAATCATAATGGAAGCAATAAAGGATGTGGACATTGCGGCGCTGAGGAAACTTACTATCCCGAAACTTCAGGGCATAGCAAAAACCCTCAAGGTTGACGGCGTGAGCAATCTGAGAAAGGAAGAACTGATTTATAAGATTATGGAATCCCAAACCCAGAGGGAGGGGCTTTTGTTCGGCGAGGGCGTTCTGGAAATTCTTCCGGACGGTTTCGGATTTCTGCGCTCGCCAAACTATAATTACCTTCCGGGTCCGGACGATATTTACATTTCCCCGTCCCAGATAAAGAAATTTGCTTTAAAAACCGGCGACACGGTTTCGGGGCAGATAAGGCCGCCTAAGGACAACGAAAAATATTTTGCGCTCCTTAAAGTGGAAAGAGTAAATTCCGAACCGCCCGAAAAGATTCAGTTCAGGGTTCCTTTTGAAGAGCTGACGCCTATTCATCCGGATAAACGGTTTATTCTTGAGACCACCTCCGATGAGATAACCACAAGGGTTATAGACCTTGTTACGCCCATTGGAAAGGGGCAGAGAGGGCTCATCGTATCGCCTCCGAGAACAGGCAAGACCGTCATTCTCCAGAAGCTTGCAAACGCAATAGCGGCAAATACTCCCGACGCGCATCTGATTGTCCTGCTCATAGCGGAAAGGCCGGAGGAGGTAACGGAGATGAAGCGCCTCGTCCGGGGCGAAGTAATCAGCGCAACTTTCGACGAATCTCCCGAAAGGCACACCCAGGTTGCCGAAATAGTAATGGAGAAAGCCAAACGGCTCGTGGAGCACAAGAAGGACGTTGTGATACTTCTCGACAGCATTACCCGGCTTGCGCGGGCATACAACGTTCTTGTGCCTCATACGGGCAAGATTATGACAGGCGGACTGGAGTCAAACGCTCTGGACAAGCCGAAAAGATTTTTCGGTGCGGCAAGAAACATAGAAGAAGGAGGAAGCCTTACCATTATAGGCACGGCGCTGATAGATACGGGAAGCAAAATGGACGACGTGATTTTCGAGGAGTTCAAAGGCACCGGCAATATGGAAATAAACCTTGAACGGAAGCTTTCCGACAGAAGGACGTTTCCCGCCATTGACATCAACAGGTCCGGTACAAGAAGGGAGGAGCTTCTTGTGGACGCCCAGGAGCTTCAGCTGGTGTGGCTGTTCAGGAAGGTTCTTGCTCCGCTGAATTCCGTTGAAGCGATGGAACTGCTTATAGCGAGGATGAAAGGCACAAAGTCAAACATAGAGCTTCTTCTTGCCATCAAAGCCCAGACGCAATAAACTTCAGCGTATAGTAGAAAATACAGCGTATAGCGTTTAGCGTATAGTGGAGACTTAGCGTGGAGCGTTTATTTAAAAATACGCTGTACGCTATACCCTATACGCCGCTTTTAATCTTGCCATCTATGCCAGCAGTGCTTCAAGATTCACGTGTTTTTCTATAAGCTTCCGCGCCATATCTATCTTTTCAGCGTCTTCTTCTGTTATTTTCACAACAAGCTCATGTATCAGGGAAGCCGTTTCATACGTTCCCTCGGAAACTATGATTGTCGGGATATCGTATTTTTTAATCAGGTCAAGAATGCTCTTGTGAGGATAAAGACCTCCCGTAAGGACCAGCGCCCTGATTTCGCTTTCAGAAAAGCTTTCTATGGCGGCAAGTATCATATCCTCCCTGTCTCCGGGCGTAACGAGCAGGGAGTCCTGTTTAAAATAGTCCAGCGCATGCCTGGCAGTCATCGCTCCTATAACTATGTTTTTGATCTTAATATTAAAATTTCCTGCACCTGACAGTATTTTTCCGTTAATGCATTCGCATATCTGATGAAGATTGGGCTGTAGAAGCGAAGCGGCAAAAGGGATTGCTCCGAGCAGGGGAATGCCTATCCTGCCAAAGCCTTTCCGCAGATATTTTTCAACTATCTGCTGTTTCTCCGGTATTATCTTATTAACGACAACTCCCTTTACGGGAACTCCCTTATCTTTAAAAAGAGAGAGATTGAGGGAAACTTCATCAATGGGTTTTCCTATGCCGCCTATGGATATTATGATTACGGGAGTTTCAAGAATGCGCGCGACTTCCGCGTTGCTCATGTCAAAAACAGCGCCTACGCCGGCATGGCCCGTGCCTTCAACAACCACAACGTCCGCATCCGCCGAGATTTTACCGTACGCCGCCTTAATCTGTTCTTCAAGAGCACCTTTCTGCGGGTTGTCCAGATACTCCCTTGTAAATCCTCCTTCAACCGCAACCGGATTCAGGTTTTTCCAGTCTGCCTTTATCCCGCACACCCTCTGCATCAAAACGGCGTCCTTGTCAACCTTGACTCCGTCTACTATAAGGTATTTCTGCCCGACCGGCTTCATGAAGCCGACTTTTTCGAAATATTTCTTCAGGGTAAGCATCAAGCCTATGCTGAAAACTGTTTTGCCGTCATTCTGCCGCGTAGATGCTATGAAAATTTTTTTTGTCGCGCCCATGCCTAATATATTAGCAAATTTTTCTGCGTGTTACAAAAACATTATGTGTTTGACAGGTAAGATTTTTAATAGTAAGCTTTTCACATTTAGTGTGTCAGGGATATAAGATGAACGTATTTACCGTAATTTATTTAGCGTCGTTTCTTATGGCGTGCGTGAATTATATTTTAAACATTTCCCTTGCGCTCTTTCTTGCGCAGGTGAAACAGGCGGGGCCTTTCATAATCGGGCTTGCGGGGTTTACGGGAAATGTCGCGTTTACTGCGGGGACTCTCCTGCTCGCGCGCTACTCGCAGAGAAAGAAAACATCCGTCTTTATCTATGTCCCGGCCGGAATTGCGCTTCTTTACCTGCTGATTCGTTTTTCACCCATGCCCCTTATTTTCCTCTTTCTTTTTATTGCCGGTGCCCTGTATGCTTTTTTCTGGCCGGCCGTGCAGAGATGTTTTAAAGAGCCGGGGGATGAGCTTCACATCGGGATATACAACCTTGCATGGTCGGGGGGAGTAATATGCGGCGCTTTTTCCGCCGGTATGCTTTATGCGCTGAATTATACCGCCCCTTTTATCACTGCCTTTATCCTTTCCGCCTGCGCTTTTTTTCTGATTGTACTGTCAAGGGCGGAACTTCTTGCACTTAATAAGTATTCCGAAAAGGAGGAAAGCGAAAAAAGACTGCCGGCGGAAACGGTAAAAGAAGTGCGCCTGCTAAATTTCCTCCATTTCTTCGCCGCAAGCTCGATTTTTTTCCTGTATCCGAAGCTGGGGCTTGAACGTGGCTTCTCCCCGCAGTTTATCGGCTCTGCGGCGGGCATTCTTCTTATCTGCCGGTTCGTTGTCTTTTCGCTTCTTATAGACAAGCCTATGATTATGCATCCTGCAAGGTTTATTATCTCATGCTTCCTGTTTTTTGTCAGCTGCTGCCTCACAGGCTTGGGAGGCCAACCGTATGCCGTTATAGCGGGCGTGGCAATACTGGGCGCATCAGGAGCGGTTTCCTACCATAACAGCCTGCTGATGCATATAAAGCACGGCCTGAAAACTGAAATACACGAAAGCATTATAGGGATGGGGGCGCTTTCGGGAGCTCTGGTAACGGGACTGCTCGGGCAGATTCTCAATCTCCCCGTCGCTTTTGTCCTTGTCGGCGCGGGCATCCTGCTTGCCGGTGTATGGCACAGCAGAAAATATCTTTCACGAAGATAAAATTTATGCTCCGGTAAACTCGGGGAAGTTCTTTTTCCATTCCCGGTAAAGGTTATTTTCTTCGGTTTCCGTCATGTTTTTTCTCAAAGGCTCTCTCGCACAGCCGGCGTCTATGCCCCTGAATTTCAAGGCCGTCTTCCATGCTTCCATTCCGCCGTATTTCTTGAGAAGAGAGACTGCAACCGTAACCCTTTCCTGGAGTTCCATGGCTTTCTTTATATCTCCCGCAATAAAATTTTTGTATATGCCCGTAAAAATCTCGGGCAAGACATTCTGTGTGGAGCCGATTGAGCCGGAAACTCCCATTGTCAGTGCCGGCAAGAACATCTCGTCCGGTCCGGAAAGCGCAATCCATTTGCCTTCCGCCTTCAAAAGCAAATCCTGGAGTATGTACATATCGGGATTGGTGTATTTAAGTCCTATGATGTTTTTTATGCCGCGAAGCCTTAGTATATCCTCGTTTGAAAGAATGACGCCGGTTGTTCCGGGTATATAGTAAATCAAAAAGGGAAGAGACGTGCTTTCGGCCACTCTCTTATAGTAGTCAAAAATCTCTTTGAATCCGATTTTGTAGTAAATGGGGGGGATTGAAGACACTGCGTCAAGCTTCATTTTTTCCGCATGCCTCGCAAGATCAATGGCGTTTTTCGTATTAAGGATTCCGCCGACATGGGTGATAAGGCGTACCTTGCCGCCCGCCTCTTCCCTTACCGTTTCAACCACCAGTTTTCTTTCATCCACGTCCATGGAAGGGCCTTCTCCCGTTCCCCCGCATATGTAAAGTCCATCAATACCCTTTTTTATCAAAAACCTGACAAGGTTTTTCAGCCGCGTCCTGGATATCCTGCCTTCTTTATCGAAAGGCGTCAAAAGTGCCGCATAGACTCCGCAAAATTTGTTTTTCACCTGTTTTCTCCCTTAAAAATGTATACAAATTATCATGTTCAGACAGTTCTGTCAAAAAAAACAGCCGTTGAATTTTGATACCGCTTTCCGTAGAGTTTTGCGTTGTAGGGGGCGCGCCTGCCGGTGCATTTTTCCCTCGGGCAGAGCATACAGCTTTCAAAGGCGGTCCCGGTCGGGAACAGCAGGCCGGATACGGATTTTGAAGGGAGCATCAAGAAGCTTTCCGTCAGAACCACGCCGGCGGTTTCTTTCACGTTGCCCATCATTTTAAAAAAAGGCTTCTGTTCTTCTATCGGCCAGTCCTTGAGGGAGCCGGGAGCCATCCTTGCAGATTTCTTAAGGCCGTAAGTTTCCTTAATGTAATCGTAGAGAAAAGTTACGGCAGATTCAAGGGCCGACTGCTTGATATGGTCGGCGAAATAAGAAAAAAACGGGTCGGTATAATTTTTTGACCACTCCTCAAGCTCTGCTCCGCATGTTATGACATATAAAAACACCCTGTGAGCTTTTTCAAGGTTTACGGTTAACACCCTGCTTTTGAAGGTTGTTTCACCGATAACCACGCTGTCTTCCGTTCTGCCGTTGATATATTCAATCCTGTAAACCGCTTTTGGCGCTCCCTTCAGCTCCGCCTCGGCGGCCATCTTTAAAATTAAATCGTATTCTTCGCTGTCCTGGGGTATTTTCAGTTTTTCCGCGGCCTTTACGGCATCAACCTTAAAGGGAATATTGTTTAAAAAAAAGAGTCCGCCGTTGCAGATAACGTTTATATTATGGGAAATAGGCATTTTGTGTTCCTGTCAAATCCACCCTAACCCTCCTTTGCTAAAGGAGGGAACCTCCAAATCCACCCTAACCCTCCTTTGCTAAAGGAGGGAACCTCCAAATCCACCCTAACCCTCCTTTGCTAAAGGAGGGAACTGTTTAGTCCCCCTTTGATAAAGAGGGAATTAAAGGGAGATTTGTTCATTATAATTCTTCAAGAAGTTTGACGGTTTTTACCGCGGTCTGCCTTTTGTCAAGCCGGCTGAATTTTTCAACCCTGCCGTCCTTGAGGATAAAAACAACCTTTGAGTCTTTACCTTTGAGGAAATCAGGGGTGTCTGCCACAATCAGGTCAAGTTTCTTTTCTTTCAGTTTCTCCCCTGCGTTTTTAAGTATATCCGAAGTTTCCAGGGCAAACCCTACTACTGTCTGATTTTTTCTTTTAATTCTGACTGCCTCTTTGAGTATGTCCGGATTGGGGACAAGTTTAAGTTCCCATGCCTTTTTCCGTTTCAGCTTTCCCCTGTGTTTTTTCGCAGGCCTCCAGTCGCTGACCGCCGCGGTCATGATAAGAGCGTCTGCCTTCGGAAACCGTTTCAGTATTTCTTTCCGCATTTCTTCCGCAGTCTCCACGCGCAAAAGTCTGGCTTTACCCGGCGGCTTAAGATGTGTCGGTCCGCTGACAATAACAACACTGTGCCCTTTTTTCAGGCATTCTTCAGCAATGAGATACCCCATTTTCCCCGTGGAAGGATTGCTGATAAATCTCACGGGGTCAATGTATTCCCTTGTGGGTCCCGCGCTTATCAGTATTTTCATTTATCCCTAACCTTTTTTCTTTCTGCATCCCTGCCTGCTATCCGCAGGGATGACAGAAAGCGTCACTTCTTGGCCGCCCATTCAAGCTCCGCTTCTATAAAGCCGTCTATTTCCCCGTCCATTACCGCTTCAACGTTTCCCGTTTCAAATCCTGTCCTGTGGTCCTTGACCATGGTGTAAGGACAGAAGACATAAGACCTTATCTGGCTTCCCCACTCTATCTTTTTCTGCGTCCCCCTTCTTTCAGCTTCCGCTTTTTCCCTTTCTTCCAGTTCGCGCTGGTATAAACGGCTTTTAAGAAGCTTCATAGCAATCTCCCTGTTCTTGAACTGGGAGCGTTCATTCTGGCACTGAACGACTATGCCCGAAGGAACGTGCTTTATCCTTACCGCGGTTGAGACCTTGTTTACGTTCTGCCCCCCTGCCCCGCCGGCCCTGTATGTGTCCATCTCAATATCGTCCTCTTTGATTTCAATGTTTATATCCGTCGGCACCTCGGGTATTACGTTTACGGCGGCAAAACTTGTATGCCTGCGCTTGTTTGAATCAAAAGGAGAGATTCTTACGAGGCGGTGGACGCCGTTCTCGCCTTTAAGGTAGCCGTAGGCATAGGCGCCCGATATGATAGCCGTAACCCTCTTCAGTCCGGCCTCCTCGCCCGGCAGAAAATCAACCACATTGACTCCGAAATTCTTGCCTGCGGCCCATTTGCTGTATAATCTCCACAGCATGCTTGCCCAGTCGCATGCCTCGGTTCCTCCCGCTCCGGCATGCAGTTCTATGATGGCGTTTTTTGCGTCTTCCTCGGCTGTCCACATAAGCTTTATTTTAATCTTTGCAAGGGATTTATCTATATCCGCAATTATAGAGGTGCCTTCTTTTTCCATTTCGATGTCTTCATCCGAGGAGAGAAGCTCTATTATGGTATTCAGGTGTTCAAGCTTCTTTCCTATTTCCTCGGTATCCGCAAGTTTTCCGCTCAGGGAATTCCACCTTTCCATTTTTCCCCTATCGTCGCGCGGGTTCCAGAACCCTTTTTTCTTGCGCTCCTCTTCAAGGGCGGAAAACTCGGCGCGCGCCTCCGTGATTCCGAACGTCTCTTTAATCTTCTCAAAGACTGCCGACAACTCGGAATGTTTATCTTTCATCCGGCTTATTTCGACTCTCATTTATTTTTCTCCATGCGGCCTCCGTCAGCGGCTTAAGCCCTTTTTCCGCAAGGGCTGAAATAAAACAGACCTCTTTGAATTCTTTTTTGAAGATTTCAATGTTTTCTTTTGATGAGTGAATATCCGTCTTGTTGCCCGCTATAATCTCGGGTTTTTCCGACAGGCTTTTGCTGTATTTCTCAAGTTCCTTCCTTATATTATAATAGTTTTCAAGCGCGTCAGGAACGGATAAATCCACCATGTGAAGGAGTACCTTTGTCCGTTCAATGTGCCTGAGGAACTGATAACCCAGCCCTTTCCCTTCCGACGCTCCCTCTATAAGGCCGGGTATATCGGCTACGACAAAACTCCTTCCTTCCCCGAGTCTGACGACTCCGAGATTGGGCGCAACGGTCGTAAAAGGATAATCCGCTATCTTCGGCTTTGCGGATGAAACCTTTGATATGAGCGTGGATTTTCCGCTGTTGGGATATCCTATTATCCCCACGTCTGCAAGGAGCTTAAGTTCAAGTTTAAGATATCTTTCCTGTCCGGGCGCTCCTTTCGTCGCTGTTCTCGGAGCCTGATTAGTGGATGATTTGAAAAATGCGTTGCCCCTGCCTCCCTTGCCTCCTTCGGCGGCAATGAAACTTGCGCCGTCATGCGCAAGGTCCGTCAGAAAAAGATTTCCGCTTTCTTTGATTTCTTCAATAACCGTGCCTACAGGCAATGGGATTACGAGGTTTTTGCCCGACTTGCCTTCCTTGTTTTTTCCGCTTCCGTGTCCGCCGCTCTCAGCGCTGAAATGCTTTTTGTAATGAAAATCAATCAGCGTGTGTATATTTTTCTCAGCCGTAAAAATTATATCGGCTCCCCTGCCTCCGTCTCCGCCCGACGGACCTCCTCTGGGAACAAATTTTTCCCTTCTGAACGCAACGCATCCGTTGCCTCCGTCGCCGGCTTTTACCCATATCTTCGCTTCGTCTATAAATTTAGCCATGTTACGCCTTTTTTTCCGCTGCAAAACGCACGTCTTTAACCCGCAGTTTCCGGTGGTATGAAACCGCGAACCTGTGGGCTTCGTCTCTGACCGCCTGCAAAAGATGAAGCTCGGGAGAATCTTCTTTGAGCCGCAGAGGGGTTTTCCCCCCGGGCAGGTACACATCTTCTGCCCTTTTCGCAAGGGATACCGCCGGAACCGCCGCCTTCATCTTCCGCAGGGTTTTTACCGCCGCGTTTAACTGCCCCCTGCCTCCGTCGACAAGTATCAGGTCCGGAATTTCTTTTCTTTCCTCTTCAGAGTCAAACCTTCTCATCAAAACCTCTTCAATCATCCTGCAGTCGTCTATCCCCCCGGACCAGCGTATCCTGTATTTTCTGTAATTGCATTTATCAGCCGCCCCGCCTTTGAAAGACACCTTGCCTGCAGTGGCATAAACGCCGGATATGTTGGAAACGTCATATCCTTCAATATGATACGGGATTTTTCCCAGTTTCAGGGTTTTACCGAGCTTCTCAAGGACGTTGCTTTCACTGTACAAAAGCAGGGATTTTTCATCTCTGAGAGGAAACCTTCCGCGCATATCTTCAAGCATAAAAAGCCGTTTTTTTATCTCCTGCGCTTTTTCAAAGTCAAGGTTTTTAACCGCGGCCGCCATCTGTCTTTTCAGTTTTTTTGCAAACTCTCCGTAGTTTCCTCTGAAGAAGGCGGCCATTCCCCGCACGATATCCCCGTACTCCTTTTCGGATATCTTCCCCCCGCACGGGCCCGAACACCTGCCTATATGATACTGGGTGCACAGGCGGACCTTTTTCCTGTCCAGATTATGCCGGCAGTTTCTGACCGGATAGTACCTCCTGATAAATTTTATTATCCCTTTTAGCAGTTCAACATTGGTGAAAGGCCCGAAATAAAGAGATCTTCCGTCTTTTTTCTCCCTGACAATCAGCAGGGACGGGAATTTTTCCGCGGTTATCTTGACCAGAGGATAACTTTTATCGTCTTTCATGTCCACGTTATACTTTGGCCTGTGCTTTTTTATCAGGCTGTTTTCCAGTATCAGTGCTTCGGCTTCCGAAGCGGCGGGGATGATGTCAAAATCCGCTATGTTTTCCGCAAGAGAAGGGTTTGCGGAGCCGCTTGGACGGAAGTACGAAGCTATCCTTCTTTTCAGGGACACGGCTTTGCCTATGTATATGACAGAGCCTTTTCTATCCTTCATGAGATACACGCCGGGTATATCGGGCGTATCACCCAGTTTTTCCGGTATCTTCCGCTTTCTTTTCATCCGGTTTTTTTTCTTCGCCTCCGGGCGCCTCTTTTTTCAATTCGTCAACATAATTCAACTGCAGTTCGGCGATAACTCCGGTCAGCATCTTCGACTCGGCATCCGTGAGGTTGCCCTTTGTTTTTTCCCTGAGCATCTCGGTTATGTCAATAATCTGCTTCGCGAGCTCAAGGTTCCGCTCAACCTTTCCCGTAACGGGATTGGGAACTTTTCCAATCGCCTGCCATCCCCATCCTGCAAAAAACGTAACGACGAAATTAAACAGTCCTTCAGACATCGCTGCCCTCCTTGATTTTTTTTAGTTAATTATAACATACCCGTACAGGATTGGCATTTCAGGAACCGGCAAGCGTGCTTGCTATTTTGTATGCCATGGGATAGATTAAACCGAATCCGCCTAGGAATAAGAATGCGAAGACGAGCATGAATCCGTATCTTTCCAGCTGTTCGTACCGGTAACGGATGTTTCCCGGAAGAAAAACGCCGAGTATCCTTGAGCCGTCAAGGGGAGGTATGGGTATAAGATTAAAGAAAGCAAGAACGAAGTTTATTATGCCTCCGAAGAAGAAGACGTCTTTAACAATGCCCGCCGTGAAGTTTTTTGACAGGAGCGCCAGTATCGTCCCGAGAATGATGTTGCTGGCAGGCCCCGCAAGCCCCACAGTGAGCATCCCCCTGTCGTGGTCCCTGAAATTTAAGGGGTTTATGGGAACGGGCTTCGCCCATCCGATAATGAACAGCCTGCCGCCGGTAAACACAGAGGCTACAATCAAAATCAGCGGAAGAAGAACGGTGCCTACCGGGTCTATATGCGGTATGGGATTAAACGTCAATCGCCCCAGAAGGCGGGCCGTGTCATCCCCGTTAAGGTATGCCACATACCCGTGGCAGAACTCATGCACGATAACCGAGAAGAAAAGTATAAACAAAAAGATTACCAGATAGATTGCCTGCATATTACCCCTTTATGTTTTTAATTCCTATGAGGGCGCTCAAGGATAAAAAATAGACTAAAGCCGCTGTAATTATACCTGAAAAGAGCACGGCAGGCAAGGAACAGAGTCCGGAAACCTGATTTTTAAAGGCATATGCCGCAAGCCCCATAATTGCGGAGGAAAGAAAGGTTTTCCGAAAAAAAGGCGCCGCTTTCCGGAAGTCAAACCGGAGGTGTTTTCTGTTAAACAGAACCGCAAGAAGAATGAAGTTAGAGATCCCCACGGCGGAAGTTGCAAGGGCAATTCCGTTATGCCCCATGAACCTCATAAGCGCAATATCCGCAACAAAATTTACCAGTATGCTGATTAGTCCGACCTTAACCGGCGTTGCGGTATCCCTGCGGGCGTAAAACGCCCTGGTAAGGACGGATACGCCGCCGTATCCCAGCAGTCCTATTGCATAGAAGGCAAGCGGCGAAGCGGCGAGGGGTACGGATGCGGCGCCGAACATGCCTCTTTCAAAGAGGAAAGAAACTATCTCCGTTCTAAATATAACCAGCCCGAACGTGAAAGGAATCAGCAGTATTGCAAGCATGCGGAAAGAAAAATCAAGGTTTTTAATAAATCCTGCGTGGTTTTGGGAAAAGGCATCTTCTGAAAACCACGGCAAAACAGCCGTTGAAACGGCAATGGCGAAAACTCCGAGAGGAAGCTGGAATATCCTTGTGCTGTACCAGAGCCCCGATACCGCTCCTTCGTAAAGGAGGTTTGCGAGCGTCATGTCGACAAGGATATTTATGGGCGCGACAGCCACTCCGATAACGGCAGGCGCGAGAAGTTTCCCCATCAATTTTACAACGGGATGGGTAAAGTTGCAGTTGAACCTTATTCTGTACCCCCTTTTAAGTACGGGTATAAGGGTAAAAAGGAACTGCCCTGCCCCGCCAATGACAACCGCCGCGCATAAAACGAATATCCTGTCCTGAACTGCACCTCCGAAAAACGGGATGAAAAGAAAGAGAGCCGCAATCCACACAACGTCCAGTATGACCGGAGAGAGAGACGGCAGAAGGAATATCTTATGGGCGTTCAGGACGCCCATGTTGAGAGCGGTAAGCGATATAAATACAAGATACGGAAAAGTGAAACGGAGCAGAGTCCACGTCCACCACCACTTTGAATTTTCGCTTAACAGCGAAGAAGAAAGAAAGCTTGCGCCGAGCGCCGCGATAAAAAGGGCAATTGTTGCAAAAAGGGATAAGGTGAAACATATGTTGAATATTTCAGTCCCTTCCTTTTTCCTTGCGGGCCCGCCGGCCGCATATTCGGTGAAAACAGGTATGAATGCGGCATTTAACGCGCCTTCCCCGAGAAGCCCCCTGAAGAAATTGGGTATCATGAAGGCGATGAGGAATGCGTCGTATATATAAGTGGTCCCGAAAAAATTAGCGGTTGAAACTTCTCTTGCAAGCCCGAATACCCTCGCTATTATTGTGCCGAGGGAAATCAAAGATACCGCCCGCAATATCTTTTTTGAACTCATTTCTTCTGTCTCAGAAGGGGGAAAAATATCACTTCCCTGATGGAAGGAGAATCCGTCATAAGCATAACGAGGCGGTCAATCCCTATCCCGAGGCCACCTGCCGGCGGCATGCCGTATTCAAGCGCTTCAACGTAATCCTCGTCGACCGTTTTTTCCCTGTTTCCCGAAGCGTTACCGAGGGCTTCTACAAACCTTTTATGCTGTTCGACCGGGTCGTTGAGTTCCGAGTACGCGTTTGCGACCTCAAGCCCTCCCATGAAAAGCTCGAACCGCTCGGTCATCCCCGGATTGCCGGGACAGGATTTTGCAAGAGGGGATACTTCCGCGGGGTATTCATAGATGAAAGTCGGGTTTACGAGGTTCGGCTGAATTTTTTTCTTGAAAAGCGCGTCAAGGACTTCATATTTGTCAGTTTTGTCTTCCTCGGTTATTTCAACTCCGAGTTCCTCCGCTTTTCTTATTATTGCATCTTTATCTTTCCAGTCTTCAACCCCGAGAGATGAAAAAATCTCTGTCCATTTAATCATTTTCCACGGCAAAGTCAGGTCAATTTTCATTTTCTGGTATTCAATCGCAAGCCCGTTGTTGATTTTCTCCGCGAGCATGGTAATCAGCGATTCGGTTATCTCCATCATCTGTTTGCAGTCCCCGTAGGCGGAGTACAGCTCAAGCATTGTGAACTCGGGGTTATGAAGAGGCGAGATGCCTTCGTTCCTGAAGGAACGGTTAATCTCATATATCCTTTCAAAATTTCCCACAAGGAGACGTTTAAGGTAAAGTTCCGGCGCAATCCTGAGGTAAAGGTTCATATCCAGCGCATTGTGGTGCGTGATGAAAGGCCTTGCGTCAGCCCCCCCCGCTATGGGATGCATCATGGGCGTGTCAACCTCTATGAAATCCCTCTTGTTCAGAAATTCCCTTATGTACTGGAGTATTTTCACGCGCTTGTTAAAGACTTCTTTCGCCTCGCTGTTCATTATAAGGTCGAGGTAGCGCTTCCTGAATCTTATTTCCACATCCTTGAGCCCGTGCCATTTTTCAGGGAGCGGATTGAGGGATTTTGAAAGTATGGAAAGATGTTTTATCACGATTGTAAGTTCGCCTGTTTTTGTACGGAAAACATCTCCCTCGGCGCCTATTATGTCTCCGATATCAAGATTTTTAAATATGGATAATTCCGCTTCGCTGACAGCATTCCTTTTAAAATACAGCTGTATCTTTCCCGTGCTGTCCTTTATGTCAAGGAAGGAAGAGCCGCCGTGTTTCCTTACGGCCATAATTCTTCCGGCTGCTTTAACGTCTGTTTCGCCTTCGGTTATAAGCGCAATGTCTTTTTTGGAAAAAGCCCTTCCGTAAACGTCGACTCCCTGCTTTTTTAATTCCTCAAGCTTTTCAACTCTCTGGCTGCGTATATTTTCTTCACTCATCTTCTTTATCCCCTTCCAGCTTCCTTATTTTAACAAGCCGCACTTTTTTGGTGTCGGCTTCCTGTATGGCGAACTCATAGCCGTTATAAACAAAACTTTCGCCTTTAACGGGAAATTTTCCGAGCCGGTCAAGCACAAAACCCGCCACGGTCTCAAATTCCCCTTCGGGAATATCCAGTCCTATCTCTTCGTTGACTTTTTCAATCTCCATCCCGCCGGATACAAGGAAGCTTCCGTCCTCCTGCAGATGGAGCTCCTTGACTTCCTTTTTGTACTCGTCGGAGATTTCACCCACGATTTCCTCCACAAGGTCCTCCATGGTGACAAGGCCGGCGGTGCCCCCGTATTCGTCCATGACTATCGCCATCTGCATCTTCTTTTCCTGGAGCTCCTTCATCAGTTCGCTGACTTTTTTGCTCTCGGGTACGAAATAAGGCTGGCGCATGAAATCTTTTGCTTTTACCTGAACCGGCTGTCCCGAGTTTTTTACCTCGTGCGCCACAATGTCCTTTATGTAAACTATGCCGGATATCCGGTCAATATTGTCTTTGTAAACGGGAAGTCTCGAGTATCCTTCCCGCGCAATTACGTTGGTTACTTCCTCCATAAGATTTTCTTCTTTTACCGCGACGATGTTAACCCTGGCCGTCATGATTTCCCGAACCATTTTGTCGCCAAGTTCAAATATGCTGTCAATCATGTCGCGCTCTTCTTCCTCAAGAATGCCTTCCTCTTCGCTCGCGATTATCATAGCCTTGAGGTCCTCCTCGGTCAAAACAGGAATGATTGATTCCAGCTTCGCTCCGAAAATCCTGACAAAGAATTTGGAAAAAACAAGCAGTATTTTTATAAGCGGCGTGAAAATAACGCAGAAGAATTTTAAGGGGTTTGCAAAAAGATAAGCGGCCGCTTCAGCGTGTTTTTTTGCAAAGCTCTTGGGGATGATTTCTCCAAAGACAAGGATAAGAAAAGTCATTATGCCCGTGACAATGGCGGCGCTGAAAAGATGGTAATACCTGTAGCTCAAAGATGCCGCCATGACCGAAGCGGAAATGTTTACTATATTGTTTCCGACAAGGGCGGTAACCAGAATCTTGTTCGGGTTTTCAAACCAGAACCTCAGCCGTTTGGCCTTCTTTTCGTCTTTTTCCGCGATTTTCTGGAAATGATGCCGGCCGAAAGAGATAAAAGCGGTTTCCGATGCGGAAAAAAATGCGGACATCAATATGAATATGCCTATGGTTATAAGATATAACAATAAATCGGGTTCGTTCATTTTATAAGGTAGTTACTCCATTTTTGCAGGTAAGCTTCGGGATTTTCGGAAAACGCCTTTTTGTAAGCAAGGAATGCTCTGATGAAACTTTCAAGCACTTCATGCTTTTCAACGGGCCTGCCGGCAATCTCCTTCATTGAAACCCTTTCCCGGCCGTCTCCGGCAGCGTTGTTGACGTTAATTCCGACGCCCGCTATATAAACCCCCTGTTTTTTTAATATAAGTATGCCGGATATTTTCCTGCCGGAAGTTATTATATCATTAGGAAGCTTGATTCTGCAACTTATCCCGTATGTTTGTAAGGATTCAACAATGGACAAAGAGAGAATTTCCGAAAGAAAAAGAGAGAATCTTCCTTCTTCAAGTATCCATGAAAAATAAAGACCGCCCGGCGGAGAAAACCATTTCCTGCCGTACCTGCCCCTGCCTTCAAACTGTTCTTCGGCGCATATTATGCCGTTTTTACCTTTCGCCAGAAGCTTCTCCGCCTCTTCCATCGTGGAGGATACGCTTCCGAAGATGTAAACCGGAATTCCGCATATTTCCTTGCTGTGTTTCATTTCTTCCGTCAAAATTTATCCGCAGTTTCTTGCAATACCATTCCGATGCCTTCCATCGTGAGATGTCTCCGCACTTTTTTGCCGTGCCTGATACGGTTTTTCAGGATACCGCTCCCTCCGCCGGTTAAAACAAGCACGGCTGAAGGGCGCCTGCGGAAGGATATATCGAGAATATTGTTTACGGCCCCTTCCATTCCGTATTTGAGCCCTCCGAATACGGCTTCGTTCGTATCTCTGCCAGGGAATTTAACGCCGGCAGGCCTGATATCTTTTATCATCGCCGTATTTTTCAAAGAATTAACCCATAATTCCGCGCCGGGGAGTATCGCTCCTCCCAGAAAGCCTTCTTTTTCTGAGGCAATATCGACTGTTAAGGCCGTTCCTATGTCAACAACAATAACCGGCGAGCCGAAAATTCTGATTGCGGCTTTGCAGTTTAACATTCTGTCAATGCCCGCCTTTTCAGGATTTTTGATTTTGAGCGGAATGCCGCAATTCTTATGATTGATAAGCATAACCCGTTTTCCGAATGAGTCCCGGAATTTGCTTTTAATAGCTGAATTCAAGGAGGGGACTACCGAAGCCATGCCTATCAATTGAGGTTTTATTTTCTTCCATCCCGCGGGAATATCGGGAATGAGACTGCCTTTGCGCGGAAAGGTATAAATCTCTTTTAGTTTACCGTTTTTGAAAAGGCCCAGCTTTATCCTGCTGTTTCCGGCCTCAATACCGATTGTATACATCATCCCTTCATTTATTCCAGGCTTTATTTACTTGGTATGCTTGTAATAGTCTTCGGGAACACTGCTTACAATCTCGTTTATGGCGTTTTCCAGCATTATCATGACGGCTTTTTCCATCGGCGTGTTCTGATAGCTCTCAAATCCCGCCCCGAGCGCCACTCCTCCTATAACTCCCCCTCCTATTAACCCAAGGCTGGATTTTGAAGAATAACCTTCAACCGTGCCGCTCTTCAGTATTCTTCTCGTCCTGACGTCTACGAGCCGGATGCTTGCCGCAATGTACGCTTCTTTCTTTGATACCTTTACTCCGCCGCCTATTTTCCATGGAAGCGGTATCACAACCCCTCCGCCGCTTTTGCCCTGGTAGTCCGGTTCAAATGCCGTGATGGCTCCGGTCAGGAGAATGTCGGCGGTTTCAAAAGTTCCCTTTTCCGGAGCGTTGGCCGCCCATCCGCTCTGTCCCAGTTCATACTCGCCCTTTATATCCTGAAGGGCTGCGCTTTCAAGGACAATGAACCTGTTTGTCTTAAAAAGCGCGTCAATAATCATCTCCTGCATGCCGTCGCCTATCCTTCCGTACGCTCTGCCTGCCTTAACGTCAAAATTGCCGACCGTAATTCTCGCCTTGGGACCCTCGTAAGCGGCAATTTCCGTAACAGACGCCCCTCCGGTCGTAACCTTTGTTTTCACTCCCGTATCGGATGTCGCGCACGAAGCGCACAAAATTATCATTGCCAGACTGAACAAATATTTCCTGAACATAATGCCCTCCCTTTCCAATAAATATACCACCGACCGCTTTTTTTTGCAATATGCGCAGATTTGACGGGATTTTAAGAGAGTGTAAAATATGAGTCATGAAAATATTATATGTGCTTACGGTGATTTTTATATCGGCCATGATAGGTACGGCGCTGAATGAACTTCTCCTTCTTCTGGTGCCGGGGCACTGGCCTGCTTATGAAATACTGGCATCTTCCTTAAGCCCCGCGTGGAGGGTGGAAGAACTGGACGTTATCGTGGCAACTTTCAACTTCGGGGTTGTTTTCAATTTCAGCATCCTTACCCTTCTGGGTATAATCACGGGATGTTTTTTAAGCCTGCGCAAATTATAAGAACAGAAGGATGTTTCAGGAAGAAAAAGTATTGGCAATATGAACCGGCAATTACGGGTGCCATTTTTTCGGTCTAGAAGCTATAGCCGTATTTTTTTCCGAATTCCATAAGGTCATCGTAAGAGGTAATGCCTGCGGTCGTGCCGATGGCGGTGGCGGTCTTAGACCCCGTAAGGTTTGCCAGCATCCCGCATTTTTCAAAGGAAAATCCCCTGATTATGCCGGCGATGAACCCTGCGGCAAAGGCGTCCCCGCAGCCGGTCGTATCCACGACGTCAATATCCAGGGCCTTGAACCTGAAAGATTCTTTTTTCCCGCTGCATATGAAAGCCCCTTCCTTTCCCATTTTCAAGCCCACGTTCTTCACGCCTTTGTCCATGAGAAATGCCGCTATATCCGCCGGACTCTCTCTACGCGTTATCATTCTTGCCTCTTCTATGCTCGGGAGGAAGTAGTCAACGTACGGCAGTGATTCTTCAACCAGCTCCATCCACCTGCCGGTGGAATCCCATGCGGTGTCAAAGCAGGTTACGAGCCCCGCCTCTTTTGCTTTCCTGAAGGTTTCCGCAAGGGGCTTGCCGTCAAAACCCGGCATGAGAAATGTTCCCGCGATGTGCAGAAGCGGGAACTTTTTCATACGGCTGAAATCAATGTCTTCCAGCCTAAGGTCCCCGTTTGCCCCGGTAGAATGGATAAACGACCGTTCTCCGTCGGAATGAATGAGGACAATCGTTCCCGATGTTGTTTTATCCCTGCTTATTTTAATTCCTTCCACGTCAAGCCGCTCTTGTCTAAGCTTGTTTATAACAAATCTTCCGAGTTCGTCATCGCCTACCTTACCGATGAGCGAAACCTCCGTACCGAGTTTTCTTAATATTACGCCCGTATTGGAAGCGCATCCGCCGATATGAAGTTCCGTCCGTTCAGTCAACGTCAGTTTTCCCCTTTCGGGGATTTTTTCTATGGGTTTCCCGAGAAAATCCGCGACAATGATGCCCAGGCAAAGAGCCCTGTTTTCCATCTCATCCTCCGTTGTTTAACCGCAACTGCATATTTTTCCGGCAGAGCCCGCGATGCCGAGTTCTTCGGCAATAACTTGAACGGCCGCTTTATAAACTTCTTCCTGCGCAAGTTTCAGAGACCTGTCTATGCTGTTTTCATACGGCTTGCGAACCGCAGTGCCTATGTTAATCTTGGCGATGCCGGCTTTTATCCCTTCCCTGATAAACTCCTTTTTTATACCTGTCCCTCCGTGTAAAACCAGAGGGATGTTTACTGCCGATTCAACCCTCTCTATGTGTTTGATATTCAGCCGCGCTTCGGGTTTCTTTATGTCTTTCAATGAAGATTCTATGGCGCCGTGTATATTGCCTGCCGCAACCGAAAGCCAGTCAACCCCTGTTTCCTCCGCAAAGCGGAGCGCTTCATCAGAGTCGGTAAAACCCTTTCCGGACGAAAAGATTTCTTCGTACGGGAGCAAAGGGCCGGCTTCATGCCCCAAAACAGCTCCAAGTTCCGCCTCAACGGGTATGCCGTATTTGTGGGCCGCAGCGACAACCTTTTTCACCGCGGAGATATTCTCTTCGAGAGAAAGGCGGGAGCCGTCAACCATAACGGACTGGTATCCGAGAACAAGGGCTTCATTTATTATGCCCATGTAATCCACCCTTTTCCCGTCTTCGTCAATTACGGGCACATGGTCTAAATGAAGCCTTATATGCGGCTCGCTTCCCGCCAGGGAAATAAACTCTTTATAAACCGCCGATGGACTTTCCGCTTTGAATTTCATCCACTCTAAACGCGCAACCTCTATCAGTCCGAAAATACGGGTGTCTTTTATCGCTTTTACCAGAGGTTCCATGAGAGGAAGGTAGGGAACGTTAAACGCAGGGATTACCGTTCTGAGCTTCCATGCATTCTTCACCGCTTCCGCCGTTGTTATTTTGGATTTCATAGCATTATTATATTTTATAACCCTGTTTTTCTCAAATGATAATTGAGGCTTTGAATTTTTGTTTTGCCGTTTTGAAGAAAAAACTATAAAATACAGCAATGAACAAATGGATGGCGGAGGCGGTCAGGGAGGCTTTTTCGGGCATGCGGAAAAACGAAGGCGGACCGTTTGGAGCTTTAATTGTGAAAGACGGCAAAGTTGTTTCAAAAGCACATAACAGGGTTCTAAAAACCAACGACCCTGCGGCGCACGCGGAGATACTCGCCATAAGGAAAGCGTCAAAAAGACTCGGCAGGTTCGACCTTTCGGACTGTGAAATATATTCCACCTGCGAGCCCTGCCCGATGTGCATGGCGGCGATACTCTGGGCGCGTATAAAAAAGCTCTGCTACGGCTGTACCAAGAAGGATGCCGAAAAGACAGGATTTGACGACAGGCGGTTTTACAATGTGATAAATATAAAGAACGATAAAAAACTGCTTGTGAAAAAGCAGATAGACAGAAAATCATGTCTTGCCCCGTTCAGGGAATGGGACAAAAAACCCGATAAAATCATCTATTAGCTATGACAATGCTCTGTTTTAGAGATATATAAAACCCTGCTGAATGGAAGGAAAGACGCCGGTGAGAAAAATATACATAAAGACATACGGGTGCCAGATGAATTTCTATGATTCGGAAAAGATAAAGGCGCTCATGGTGAAAAAAGGCTATGGAATTGCGGATTCACCCGGGGAAGCGGATTTTATTGCCGTTAACGCTTGCAGCGTCAGAAAACACGCTGAAGACAGGGCAATGGCGTTTTTGAGCTCGCACATGCCGTTAAGGAAAAAAGGCGCCCGTCTATGCCTCCTCGGATGTACAGCGAACCTTTACGGGGAAGATATCCTGAAGAAGCATCCTTTCATTGATATCGTATGCGGCGCCGGCAATTATGAGCGCCTTCCTGAAATGCTCGGAAACACGAAAAGAAAAACATGTTCTGCGGGGGAAAGCGAAAATCCTTTTATAGAAGACCCTGTTATTGCATGCGGAGATATCTCGGCTTTCGTAACGGTAACCAAGGGATGCGAAAATTACTGTTCTTACTGCGTCGTGCCTTTTACGAGGGGGAAACTGGCAAGCAGGAAACCCAGCGACATATACGCTGAAGTTCGATCTCTCGCGGGACGGGGCGTAAAAGAGATTGTTTTGCTGGGCCAGAATGTCAACGAGTACGGGAAGGACTCCGAAGCGCGGTTTACGGACCTGCTTGAAAAGATACACAACATTGAAGGGATATTGAGAATATGGTTTCTTACCTCCCATCCGAAGGATATTCCGGACGAACTCCTGCTATCTTTCAAAAATCTGCCAAAGCTGTACAGGCATCTCCATCTTCCCCTTCAGTCAGGTTCAGACAGGTTGCTTCTGCTTATGAACAGGAGATATACTCTCGCACGGTATCTTGAAATCATAAAGCGTGCGCGGGAGATTGCTCCTGACATTACAATAACCTCGGATATAATAACAGGCTTCCCTTCTGAAACGGAGAAGGATTTTGAGGATACCGTTTCGGCGGTAAAAAAAATTGAGTTTGACGACCTGTTCATATTCAAATACTCGGAAAGGCCCGGCACGGCGGCTTCCGGAATGCAAAATGACGTTCCTCAGAAAGAAAAAGAGAGGAGGCATAAGGTTTTGCTTGATATTCAGGAAGATATATCGCTGAAGAGGAATACCCTGTTTAACGGCAGAACCGAAAATGTTTTTGTTGTTAAGCCGAGCACCAAGAAAAACGGATGTTTCATGGGCAGGAGCGAGGGGAATAAATCCGTCATTTTCAGGGCTTCGCATTCCGCGCCCGGCACGCTTGAATCCGTAGTTTTCAATTATGCGGACCGCCGGTACCTTTTCGGTGCTTCATGCGGTGGGAATGATAAATGAAGATTATTGTAATCAAACCCAGCAGAACGCTTAAAATGATTTTATCGGTTTCCAGCTTTTCTTCAATGCGCCTGCCTTCTTCAACAATTTCAATTGTTTCAGCATGAATGTCCCTTTCTCCGTAATGAAGGGGACAGTGGACATTGTATATTCCGGAAACTCTGACAATGTCGCCTTTCACCCTGTATCTGCCGAGGTTTTTAACAAGCCCCTTCTGCCGGGAGTCAAGCACGATCCCAATGAAAAAATCTCCGTCTTTGACGTTTACCCAGTATGTTTCCCCGTCGCCCATAATATCGCCGACCGCCTCTCCTTTCACCTCAACTTTCTGACCTTCGTACCTGTCTGCTTCCTCAAAAAGTTTATGCATGGGCACAATCTCCGAAGCATACGCCCGGCAAGACAGTATTGAGAGAAACAGTAAAACCTGCATGTGTTTTATTTTCATTTTCTATTCCCATAAAACAGTGCGATAAATCCGTCAGTCCGCCTAAGCTTTGTGGCGGAGCACCGCTACTGGGGGCTCTTCAACGAAAGAATGAATTTAAAAAGCACGAAAACAGATATGAACTCAAGCCGTCCCAGCCACATCTGCATAATGTAAACTATCTTTAATCCGTTGGGCATTAGAGGGGAAGTAATGCCCATGGAAAGCCCGACGTTTGCCGTTGCGGAAACCGATTCAAACAGGGCAGGAAGGAAAGGATACCCGTAAAAACTGCCTATGACTCCCCCGGCAAGATAGACCGCAACGTACAAAATTATTATTATGGCCGACATCTTTATGTGGTTGTCCTCAACCGATATGTCCCTGATGTGGTGAAACCTCTCTACAATAACTGCGGATTCCGGGGACGTAAGAATCCTGATTTCTTTTTTTATCCCTTTGAAGAAAAGCCCTATCCTAAGTATTTTAATGCCGCCCGCCGTTGAGGAGGAACTGCCTCCCAGCCCCATCGCAAGGATTATTCCGAGAAGAGCGAGAGGGGGCCAGAAATAAAGAAAATGCTGAACGGTTATGTTTGAATAACCCACTCCCGTATGTGCGGAAATCAACTGGTAAAAAGCTTTGCGGAAAAACGGCACGTACCCCGGAAACGGAAACTGCATTATGAATCCGATGCAGACAAGAGAAAACAGCGCCAGTATGCTGAACATATAAACCTTAAGTTCAAAATTTCTGACAAGTTCATGCGGCCTGCCTGTCCATACCGCGTAATGAACGCCGAAATTAACTGCTCCCAGAAGAAAAATCATAGCCGTGACTATTTCTATCGCAGGACTGTGATAGTAGAGGATATTCTGCGACTGGACGGCAAATCCCGCCGTATCCCATCCCGACATAAAAAGGCATATTGAATGAAATAACGCCCTGCCGGGGGAAATGTCGCGCAGAAGGTTTATAAATAAAAGAATTGAAGTTCCTATAACCAGGTAGGTTAAGCTTACCAGCCATATAAACCTTGCCGTCTGTATGATGTTCGGCATGATTTTTTCTTCGCGCGCCTCGCCGACATAAACCTTGAATGCGCTTCCTCCCTTTACGAAAAGCGTGAGGGCTACGAGAATTATTCCCTGCCCGCCTATGAAGCACATGAAGTGCCTCCAGAAATTGTAGGCGTAAGCCATGTGGTCAACGTTGTTCACCAGAACAAGTCCTGTTGTGGCAAAAGCGCTCATGGCTTCAAACAATGAATCCAGATAACTGTTGTAGTGCCCTGAAAGATACAGAGGAATTGCGCCGAAAAACATTGCCATTACCCATGACAGGGCGACAAGGCTCATTCCCTGGCGCCAGTTAAGGTCGCGTTCCTCGTTGAATTTAAGAAGGATGAGGCTCCCGGCACAAAGGCATATCAGGGAAGAGAGGATGAAATCAATTGAAGGCGCCCATTCCATATTTATTACGCCGACAAAAACAGGCACGAGCATCACTATCCCCATGCCGTATATCAGCCTGCCGAGATAATGCAGAATGGAGCTTACATCCTCGCGGGAAAAATGGGGTATCATTTTTTAATAATAACCGCCATGTAGATTAAAAAGCAGACTATTGCGGCGGCGCTGAATGTGATGAACGGATAGATAAGCTCAAAAGTCACGCCGATAATCCATCTGTAAGTGATTCTCAGGTATTTTAGAAGCCGCTCCATTACTTATCCGTCACCTCTCCTATAAGCGATTTAAACAGAAGCGATTCGTTCTCTACTTTTGTTATTGCGATAACCTCGTCTTTTTCCTTGAGAACCGAATTGTTGCGCGGTATCGTTATCTCCCCGTTTCTTATTATGGCGACGAGAACGGAATCTTCGGGAAGCTCTATGCTGCCGACCGCTGTGTTTATTACTGGAGAGGTTTCCGGAAGGTCAACCCTCACTATTGAAAGGTTTCCGCGCTTGAAAGTAAAAAGGGTTATGAAATCGTCCCAGCTTACCTCATCCTCTATAACCTTGGCTATAATGGCGGTACTGCCTATGGCAACGTCCACGCCCAGCTGGTAAAATATCTTCTCGTTTTTCGGGTCGTTTACCTTTGCCACCGTCCTTTTGACATGGAAGATATCCTTTGCAATCTGGCAGATGACGAGGTTGTCCACATCGCTGCCCGTAACGGCCGCAACGATATCGGCCTTGTTTATCCCCGCCTTTTTCAGGATATTCGTATCACAGCCGTCTCCGCCCATGACAAGAATATTTATTTTTCCCGCGAGCTTTTTCCCTATCTCCGGGTCTTTTTCAATAAGCGTTACGTAATTGCCCGCGCTTAAACGCTCTGCAAGGTTGTAGCCTACATTTCCTCCTCCGACTATTATTATATTCATGATATCTTCAAGACCTTTTTCACTTTTTTAAGAGAAGAAAGCTTAACAACGCCCACTATTATATCCCCTTTCTCAAATGCCGTTTTTTCCTCGGGGATAACGGGTTCCTGGCCTCTTACCACGGTGACAACCTGAAACTCTCCCGGCATATTTAGCTCCTTGACGGTCTTTCCCGAATAACCGCCCGTATCCTTTATTTCCAGAAGGCTTACCTTATTGCTTTCAAACATGTACGTAGTAAAATTCCGTTCTATAATCTTCTCCCTGAGCAGTGTTGCGAAGATGGAGGTACTGTTTACGGGGTCCACTCCGAGGTTCCTGTAAACCTCCGCTTTACCTATATCCGATACCCGCGCTACAACCTTGGGGACGTTGAAAACCTTCTTTGATATCTGCGCAATCACTATATTTGTATTGTCATTGCTCGTGGTCACCGCCACCGCATCCGCTTTTTCTATCCCTGCTTCTTTCAATACATCCATATCAAGGGCGTCGCCCACGATTGAAAACCCGTTGAAGTTATCGCCCACCTTGGACAGGTTTGCCGCTTCCCTGTCAATCACGACCACGTTATGGTCGTCCTGAAGCAGGTTTGCCAGATAAGACCCTATTTTCCCGCAGCCCACGATTATTATATACATGATATTAAGGCAAAAGTGACGCTTTCTGTCATCCCTGTCCCAGCCTAATACAAATAGGGATAAACTTAGCAGGGATTCGGAGTAAAAAAAGTTTACCCTATATTATACTCCCTTATTCAATAATTTTCCATTCCGTGCGGCCTCCGGGGGAAAAGATGCGGACGTCTCCGCTCAACTTTTCATCGGTTACAGCTTTTTTAACGGCGCAAACGGCTTCTTTTATATTCCTGAAGTCGGCAAAAAAAGCAACCGAAGGGCCTGCCCCGCTGAGGCATGCGCCGATTATATGAGGCGATATTTCACGGGTAAGAAAACCTTCAAGATGCGGTATGAGCTTTCCTCTGTACGGCTGATGAAGCTTATCGCAGAGGCCAATCTTTAAAAGATTAAGGTCTTTTATAAAAAATGATGAGCACAGCATTCCGTAGCCGGCAATGTTATACACCGCATCGGAAAACGGAACTTTTTTCGGAAGCACATCGCGGGCAGATTTTGTTGAAAGGCCTTCCGCAGGAATAAAAACTATAATTCTGAGTCTTTCGGGAGCAGGCGAGGCAACTATGGGGCTTCCTGCAGGTCCGCCTATGGCAAAACCCCCGTAAAGAGAGGCCGCAAGATTGTCAATGTGCCCTTCAAAAGGAAGCGATAGCTTCAGAATTTCCGTTTTGCTTATCTTCCTGCCGCCAAACAGGAATCCCGATATAACTCCGGCAAGGACTACCGTTGCACTGCTTCCCAGCCCCCTTTTGAAAGGTATCCTGTCCCTGATTTCAATTGCTGCGGGAAAAGCTTTTCTGCCGGAATGCTTCAGGCCGGCTTTGAATGCGTCGGTGAAAAGGTCAAGGACCATACCCGATGACACTGAAAGGCATGCTTTCGAAAAACTTATTTCCGTTCTGCCTGATTTTGAAACTGTGAATTCGTTGTAGACTTTCAGGCTAAGGCCCGCGCAGTCAAAACCGCTTCCCATGTTTCCTATGCTGGCAGGCACTCTGACATGAATTTTTTCAGCCATTATCACCTCTTCCCAGCAGTTTATTGATAAACGTGTTATCCTCAACAAGGCCGTAAGATCCGCTGGCGCAGGCGGTCTCGTCAAAAGTTTGGACGCTGTCCGGCTCCTTAAGCGGATTGTATATCATGAAAGGCACGGGTTCCGGAGAGTGCGCTTTAGTGAAAACCGGCGTATAGTGGTCGGGCAGAAAAGCCATCGCGGTATTTTTAATGTTGATTCCTTTCAGGATATTTCCGGTTAGCCTGCGGTCTATGTCCTCAATGCACTTTACCTTTAGGCGGGCATCTCCTTCATGGCTCGCTTCATCCGGCGCTTCCACGTGGACGTAAACAAGGTCGTGGTTTTCAAGAGCCCTTATGCATCCTTCGGCTTTGCCTTCATAGTTTGTGTTGTAAAGCCCTGTCGCCCCTTGTACGTTGATAATGTCAAACCCCCCGTACAGGCCAAGCCCCTTTATCAGGTCCACGGCAGATATTACCGCTCCCTTAATGCCGAACCTTTCCTGAAAAGTTTTCATCGCCGGTTTTTTTCCCGGCGACCACGGCCAGAGCATGTTGGCCATATCCTTTCCGGCTTTTGCTCTTGCTATATTTACGGGATGTTTTTCCATGATGCGCTCCGAATCATCTATGATTTTGTTCAGAAGCCCGGCGGTCTCTTTTGCCTGTTCATTCTTTGGTTTTACGAAAAGTTCTTTATAGGGGATTCCCGTATAGTCATGCGGAGGATAGCATTTCACATCCGGAGAAAATCCGCCTTTTAAAACAAGAAGATGCCTGTAGCTTACCCCCTGATGGAAAACTATCCTGTCGGACCCGAGTTTCTCGTTGGCATATGCAATAAGGACGGATGCTTCTTCCGACGATATGTGTCCGGCAGAGTGATTTTTTATCTTTCCGTCTTCCGATACGCATATCGTATTGCACCTGAAAGCGACATCCGTTCCGTCCAGAGGAACGTTCATTGCGGCCGCTTCAAGGACACCCCTTCCGTGAAAATGCTCAATCGGGTCATATCCGAGTATGGAAAGGTTGGCCACGGCAGAGCCGGTGGAAAAATTCCGCGGTATGGTCCTGAAAAGCCCGCATCGCGATTTTTTCGCCAGCCCGTCTATATTGTCTTTTTTTGCCGCCTGCAGAGGCGTCTTCCCGCCGAGTTCTTCCATCGGCCTGTCTGCGGCGCCGTCCATTATTACTATTATGTATTTCATGAAAGCCTCAATAATCAGCGCGGGAATTTTTTGCGCAGCAGATTTTTAAATTCCGCATAATCGCTTTCCATGGTCGCAAAATCCTCCCTCACGCCGTCAAGCCCTGAAAGCGAGAAAGGCAAAGGCGGTTCAAGATTCAGCAGAGCCCTGATTTTTTCCGGGAACTTGGCGGGATCTGCGGTTTCTATGCATACAACGGGCGAAGAACAGTCATCCTTTTCCGCCGCCCTTATTCCCACCGCGCCGTGCGGTTCTATCAATATCCCGCAATTTTTAAAGTATGCCGTTATGGTTTCGTCCACCTCTTTTTCGGTAACGGAATACGACGAAAAATCCGTTCTCATTTTTTTCATGTCGGGCTGTATCTTCAGGACTCCCTTTTTCAATACCGTTCCGATTTCATCCCTCTCGTCTGTCAACCAGCCGCCGTAAATGTCCATGAGGCGCGACAGGTTGCTGGGATGCCCTACGTTCATTGCATTGGAACTGCACTCCCTTGACGGCACAACGGGTTTATAGACGCCGGTTTCCATGAATTCGGGAAACTCGTCGTTTTCATTCACTGCCGCAATGAATTTTTTAACGGGCAGTCCCATTTTTTTTGCAAAGACTCCTCCCATAATGTTGCCGAAATTGCCCGAAGGCACTGAAAAAACAACCTCGTCCTTTTTCAGGCGGGAGTATGCGTAAAAATAGTAAACTATCTGCGGCATGAGGCGTCCGAAGTTTATTGAGTTTGCCGAAGTGAGCCCGAGACATTCCAGTTCGCTGTCGTTGAAAGCGCGTTTTACAATCGCCTGGCAGTCGTCAAATTTACCTTTTACGGCAACGGGAAAGACGTTGTCTCCCAGGGTTGTCATCTGTTTTCTCTGCCTTTCCGTAACTTCTCTAAAAGGAAAAAGAACAACAACATTCGTATTATCCAGCCGGTGAAAAGCATTTGCCACTGCGCCGCCCGTATCGCCCGAAGTTGCGACCAGAACAGTCAGTTTTCTGCTCTCTCTGCTCGCGAAATACTGCATGAGTTGTGCCATCATGCGCGCCGCAAAATCTTTAAACGACGCGGTAGGGCCTTTGGTAAGCCAGAGGATGTAAAGATTATCTCGGACGTATTGAACGGGAACATCAAAGTTGTAGGCGGAAACGGCCATTTTTCCAAGAAGCTCACGGGGTATATCCTCACCCAGAAACTTTTTCATTATAGTGCAGGCGATGTGCGGATAATCCATTCTGTCGAAAGCGGATATTTCTTTTTTTGAAATTACGGGCATTTTAACCGGCATATAAAGGCCGTAATCGGGCGCCTGCCCTCTCAAAAGCGCTTCGCTGAAATCAACTTCCGACGATTGTCTGTTCGTACTTCTGAATAAGATTCTTTCCATGTTCATTGCCTTTTAAAATTGAATTGTATTATAATAACATAAAACCCGCGCATCCGGTAAAAAAAGGAAGCGTTTATGAAGAGGCTGAAAATCTTACAGGCAGGCTTGGGAGGATTCGGGAAAAGCTGGGTTAAAATCATCGGCGAATCGGGTGAATGGGAACTTGCAGGCATAGCAGATGTAAACAGGGAGAACCTTGATGGAGCTGCTAAGGAATACGGAATACCTGCTGAAAAGTGTTTTACCTCTTTCGATGAGGCAGTTAAAAAAACAGAGCCTTCGGCGCTGTTGAACGTAACGCCTCCCGAATTCCATAAGGGACTTTCAATAAGAGCGTTCAAGGCAGGGCTTGATGTGCTTGTTGAAAAACCCCTCTCTGATAATATGAAGGATGCCGAGGAAATGGTTGCATCTGCCGAGAAAACCGGAAGAAAATTTATGGTGAGCCAGAATTACAGGTATAGAAGCCGGCCGAGGACATTAAAGAAACTGCTTGACGAGGAAATTGCGGGAAAAATAAGTTACGTCAAGGTTGATTTTCAGAAAATGGCGGCATTTTCCGGATTCAGGGCGGAAATGGATTACCCTCTCCTTATTGACATGGCAATTCATCATTTTGACCTGATGAGATATATAACGGGAAAGAATCCGGTCAGGATTTACACCGACAGCTGGAACCCTTCATGGAGCAGGGCAAAGGGGGATGCCGCCTTTAATATTATGATTGAGTTTGCCGGCAATATCCATCTTTCTTATTCAGGAAGCTGGGTCAGCGCGGGAAAAGAAACCTCATGGGACGGCACGTGGGAAATCTACGGCGAAAAAGGTACGCTGTCATTGCAGGACGGAACAATATTTTTTATTACTGAAAAGGGTATGAAAAAAATCTCTGCGTTGAAACTTGAAAGGGAAGACAGATATATGGCGCTTTATGAATTTTATTCCTCAATAAAGGAAAATCGGGAACCGGAAACCAGCGGGAGGGATAACCTCAACAGCCTGTCCATGGTCTTTAACGCGTTAAAATCGGCAAAGAGCGGACAGGCGGTTGCATTCTGCAAATAGAAAGCGAAAGGGAAAATACGCACTCCTCCCATTCCGATTTTACTTATTATTCTGAAGGAAAGACATAAAACGCCTGCTATTCTTCAACCCTTAGAAGTACGGTGGGCTTTTTGATGAAGGCAAGCTTGTCTATCTCGCTTATGGCATCCCTCATGGATTTTTCTTTCGCCCTGTGGGTAAGTATCAGAACGGGTACCGCTTTTTCCGGGCTTTCCTCTTTCTGTATGACCGATGCGATGCTTATGCCGTTTTTCCCGAGTATCCCGGATATGCCGGCAAGAACTCCCGGCTTGTCAAGAGCGGTAAACCTTAAATAATACCTCGTGTAAATGTCTTCCATGGAGACAGTCGTCAGTTTTTCATCTTCATAAAGCAGTGTGCTGCACGGAAGATTTTTCTGGGCGATTTCTTTGCATATGTCCACGATATCCGCCACAACCGCGCTTGCCGCGGCTCCTCCTCCCGCGCCCTCCCCGTAAAAAAGAGACTTCCCCGCCATATCCCCTTCAATATAAACCGCGTTGTAAACGCCTTCCACCATTGACAGCAGGTGTTTCATTGGCAGAAGGGCCGGATGCACCCTTAAATCAAGCGTGTTGTCTTTTTTCTGCGCTACGGCGAGCAGTTTCACTCTGTAGCCGAATTCGGCCGTAAATCCGATGTCTATCGGCTCAACCTTTTCTATGCCTTCGACCGGTATCTGCTTCCAGTGAACGAATTTGTTAAATGCAAGGCCCGAAAGGATTGAAAGCTTGTGGGCCGTATCAATCCCTTTGATGTCAAGGGTGGAATTTGCCTCGGCATAACCCATTTCCTGAGCCGTTGAAAGCGCCTCGGAAAAATCAAGGCGGTCCAGCGACATCCGCGTGAGAATATAATTGGTCGTCCCGTTGAGAATGGCCAAAATCCTTGATATATTGTTTCCTATGAAACTCTCGCGGATAGTCTTTATGGCGGGAATGGCTCCGGCCACGCTTGCCTCAAACCCCATGTAAAGATTTTTTTCTTCGGCAAGGCCGAATATCTCTTTAACTTTTTCCGCGATAAGCGCCTTGTTGGCGGTAACCACCGACTTGCCGTTTTTGAGAGCCCTGGTTACTATACCGTGCGCATAATCAACCCCGCCGATGAGTTCCACGACAATATCTATCTCTGGGGCGTTTACGATGTCTTCGGCAGAAGATGTGAATATGGAAGGAAATTCTTTTTGCCTGTTTTTATCCTTATCAAACGCTTTAACCACGGAGATGTCAATGCCCGTTTTTTTCTTCAGCGCCTGCCTGTTTAATTTAAGGGATCTTATAACAGAACCGCCTACAGTCCCGCATCCGATAACCCCGATTCTCAGTTTCTTTTTCTCCATCTTCGTGTTAATACAAACGCGGGGGTATTGTATTCTCGGTAAGTTCTTTTGAGCCTAAGAAAAGCTCTTTCTGCATTTCCCTGATTACATCTTCTTCGTCAGACATTGTAAGCTTGTATTCCTGCCGCAGTCGTATAGCCTTGTCAAGATGGTCGCGGCTTGCCAGATAATAAAATTCAACATGGCTCCCCTTTTTACCTTCAAGTGCGTTTTCCTTTGCAAGAGCTATTTTAACAAGGTATTCGTTCTGGTACGTTTTTCTTAAAACGGCGTTCCGTCTTTCTTTAAGTTCCTGCCAGTCCGGCACTTTAAGGGTTTCGGTACGGACGTAAAAGTACTTGTAAATATCACTGTTCATCCTGTCCAGATCTTCCAGCTTCGCAAGGTTTTCCGCCACATCCATAAGCCGGAATATCCGGTATATTTCGTCCGTCTCAAAATTGTATTCTTTCGCTATGGCAAGGGCTTTATACCCTGCCTCCCTGGCTTTTGGAAAATCTCCCGCTTCATAATATCTCTTCATAGCCGCAACAAGCGCGTCAAACTCCCTACGTTTTTCCTCAAGAAGCTTTCTCAGCCGCTCCTTTTCAAGCTCTTCCAGCCTCCTCTGCTCTTCCATGGCGGCAAGCCTTCTCTGCTCCTCGACGTACTGGCGGTAAAAATAAAGGCCTCCTCCCACCGCGGCGAGAAGCACTAAGACAACTATCATTCTTACCAGTTTCTGCTTCATTCCAGTTCTTTTTTTAGGTTTTTGATAGTTTCCCATAGTTCCTCTATTTTACCATCTATAATTTTTTTTACAAGAAAACTTCCTACAATTACTCCGTCCACGCTGCTTCTTATTTTTTTGACCTGCTCCGGCGTTGAAATCCCGAAACCCGCAGAAACAGGGACGTCCGTCATTTTTCTGAACTTCTTCAATGCCTTTAAAGTTTTATCGGGCATGGCCGCCTGCCGTCCGGTCACTCCGGCATAAGTTACGAGATATACAAAACCTCCCGCATCCTTCAGTATCTTTTCCGCTCTTTTTACAGGCGTGAAGGGTGTCAGGAAATCAATCAGCGCTATCCCGTATTTTTTTAAACTTTCCCTTGCCTCTTCACTTTCCTCCCACGGAAGGTCTGGGATTATAATCCCTGCGACTCCCGTCCCTGCGCATTTTTTTGCAAACTTTAAAAGCCCGTACCTGTATACCGGGTTATAGTAGGTCATCAGCAGGTAGGGTATGGCGACGGAATTTTTAAGAACGGCGCAAATGCCGAAAACCTTATCCGTGTTTATCCCCAGCTCAAGCGCCCTGAAAGAGGCTTCCTGTATAACCGGACCGTCGGCTATGGGGTCGGAAAAAGGTATGCCGAGCTCCACAATATCCGCTCCTGCCTTCTCCGCTTTCTTCACGATATCAACCGTTTTTTCCGGCGACGGCAGGCCTGCGGTAAAGTAAACAATCAGAGCTTTCTCCCCTTTTTTCTTCAGCTCCGCGAATTTTGCATCTATCCCGTTCATTTTTATTCTGTTATTTTACAATATCCGCCGCCCGGCACAAAAAAAATCAGGGATGCGGAATATGCCGTATTGTTTGCAATCGGCGATTATCCCTTCTTGTAATGCCCGTATTTCTGTACGACGCTGTAATAGTAATCATAGGTTTCCACAGAAATATCCGGAGAAACAGAATGTGTCCCTATTATAATTCCTCCGTTTTTACCTGCTTCAATGATTGGCAGGATATGGCTTTTTATTTTTTCTTTGTCTCCCGAAGGCAGAACTGCGGCATTGTCAACGCCGCCGATATAAAAAAGTTTATTATTGTATTTCTCTCTCAATTTTAAAATATCCATCCCTGCTTTCGGCTCCACAGGATTTATCCCGTCAATGCCGGCCTCAATCAGCATGTCAAGCAATGAATTGACATTGCCGTCGCAATGGAGAATGACTTTTTTCGCTCCGGCTTTTTTGAAAGAGGAAACAATTTTTTTATACGGCGGCAAAAATATTTTTTCAAATATCTTTGGAGAAAACATCGGCGCATCGTTAAATCCCATATCGTCGGATATCCAAATTCCCGTATCATGCAAATTCCCTCTGCGCAGTGATTCCAAACCGACGGCAATAAGATGTTCGGTTACCATATCCACCAATTCTCCTGCGAACCCTATGTCGCCGGCAAGGTCAATCAGGAAGTCTGCTTCTCCGCGTATAAAGGAAGAACGCGCAAAAGGACCTCCCACACAGGAAAAAACACACCTTTTCTTTTTCTCCTTTTCCACGGTTTTAACGAAGCTTTCATAACGGATATCCAGATCGGGAGGGTCAAAACTGAGATTGTCTAAATCATTCCTGTTTCTCAAAACCGTATCTATTGTTTGAGAAAAAGAAGCGTTTTCCCTCATTTTTACGGTTCTGCCCCATCCGTCCCTGCAGATTAAATAGGAACCTTCCTGTCCTATCACTGCTTTTGCTGTGGGGAAAAACGTTTCATCAGGTACCGGAAAAACAAGGTCAATTCCATAGAAATCGCAAATATCCGCTTCTTTGCCGGCACTTTTTTCCTTTCTCCATTTCTCTGTAAATTCATCCCAGAAACTGTCAAACATAGGAATCCTGTCCGGTCCTTGAAAGTTCAGCGATTCCATCACTCTTTTCGTTGATTCGTTTTCCATAATGATTTTTCTATTCTTCTGCGGGTAAAATTAAAACAATTTTCTCGGATTGCAAATATCCGCATATTCTTTGAAAAGCTCATGAAAAGATTAAGTATGCCGGGATGAACCGGACATCAAAGCGCATTTTCAATGGATGCGACCTCAGCCACGTCCTTGTCGCCCCTTCCTGAAAGGCATACGATAACAACGTCGGTTTTTTTAAATCTCTTCTTATTTTTTATCAGCCATCCGACTGCATGCGCGGATTCAAGAGCCGGTATGATCCCTTCTATTTCGCTCAGCAGATGAAAACTCTGCAAAGCATCCCTGTCGTCGGCGGAAACATACTCCGCCCTGCCCGTTTCCTTATAAAATGAATGCTCTGGCCCCACTCCCGGGTAGTCCAGCCCTGCGGAAACCGAATGGGTAGGCATAATCTGCCCGTATTTGTCCTGCAGAACGTACGAAAAGGTTCCGTGCAAAACGCCCTTTTTTCCCTTTATAAGGGTGGCGGAATGCTTATCCGTGTTTACGCCCTCCCCGCCTGCCTCAACGCCTATAAACCTTACTTTTGAGTCTTTATAAAAGGGGTAAAAAAGCCCGATGCTGTTGCTGCCTCCTCCAACGCAGGCGATCAGATAATCGGGGAGGCGTTTCTCCTTTTGCAATACCTGTCTTTTGGTCTCCCGTCCAATAACGGATTGGAAATCTCTCACTATCTCCGGATAGGGATGGGGACCCACAACGGAGCCGATTACATAATGCGTATCCTCGAAATTGGCTATCCAGTCCCTCATCGCCTCATTTATGGCATCCTTCAGGGTTTTACTGCCCGATTTTACGGGGATTACTTCTGAACCGAGGAGTTTCATGCGGTAAACATTCAATTTCTGCCTCTCGCAGTCAACCTCGCCCATATATACGCAGCATTTCATTTTAAAGAGCGCAGACGCCGTAGCTGCGGCAACCCCGTGCTGGCCGGCTCCGGTTTCCGCAATTATCCGCTTTTTGCCCATCCTCGCCGCAAGAAGAACCTGCCCGAGAGTATTATTTATTTTATGGGCTCCGGTAAAAGCAAGGTCTTCCCGTTTCAGATATACCCTGCAGCCCGCAGCCCTGCTTAAATTTTCCGCAAGATAAAGAGAAGTCGGCCTTCCCGCATATTCGGAAAGAAGATACGAAAATTCTTTTTTGAAACTTTTCTGTCTTGAAATAACGCCGTATTTTTTTTCAAGCTCGTCTAGCGGAGGCATAAGCGTCTCCGGGGCAAAGATGCCCCCGAACTCCCCGTACTTTCCCTGTTTATCAGGCAGTTTCTTACCCATTTTTTATGTTCTCAATCAGCAGTCGCATCTTCTTCCTGTCTTTCTTCCCGGGAGAAACTTCAACCCCGGATGCAACGTCAATACCGTATGGCTTGAATTTCTTCAGCACCTCTGCGGCATTGCAGGGAGTTATCCCTCCTGCGAGGAAAATTCTGTTCCACGGCAGGGTTATACCGTTCAGTAAAGAATAATCAATTACTTTGCCTGTTCCGCCCTTCGATTTTTTATTGTATGAGTCAAGAAGGAAAAAATCGGGAGTGTATGTTTCCATGCTGCGCGACAGCATCCCAGAATCTTTTACCCGGATGCTCTTGATAATTATCTTCCCGGGCAGTTTTTCCCGTACCTTCTCAATAAAGGCCTTGGATTCTTCTCCGTGAAGCTGAACGCCGGAAAGATTCAGGGCGGATACGGTTTCAAGAAGGTTTTTTTCGTCAGGGTCTACAAAAACTCCAATGACGGTTATACCTTCCGGAAGGCCGGCGAGAAGGTCTTTTGCCTTTGCCTGCGGAACATGCCTGGGGCTCCCGGCATAGAAATTTACCCCTATGATTTTAATGCCCAGCGCCAAAGCATTTTCTATATCTTTCCTGGCAGTAAATCCGCATATTTTTACCCGCACCATTATTATTCAATATCAGGCAGGTCTGCAAGCGCCGCCTTTATTTTCGCCTCGGGATAATCATAATCCTCCAGCTTCCCGTCAAAATATGCCTGATAAGCGGCAAGGTCAAAATGTCCGTGTCCCGAATGGTTGTAAACAATAACCTTCCCCTCTGGAGCATCCTTTGCTTCCACCTCAACCGCCCTTATAACATGCGCTGTTTCCGGAGCCGGTAAAAAACCTTCCGTCCGGGCAAAACGGACGGCCGCTTCAAAACACTCCTTCTGGTAGAATGAAACCGCCTCAATAAGTTTATTCTCCAGAAGATGGCATATGAGAGGAGCCGCTCCGTGGTATCTCAATCCTCCCGCGTGTATTCCGGGCGGGATAAAGTTATGCCCAAGGGTAAACATTTTAAGCAAAGGCGTTGTGCATGCCGTATCTCCGAAATCATATTTATAAAGCCCCTTGGTAAGCGTGGGGCATGCCTTTGGTTCAACGGCTACAAACCTTATATCCTTACCCTTAACCTTGTCCGTTACAAAGGGCATTATGAATCCGCCAAAGTTGCTTCCTCCGCCGACACATCCAATAAGGACGTCCGGCTTTTCTCCCGCAAGTTCCAGCTGTTTTTTAGTTTCCAAACCGACTATGGTCTGGTGAAGAAGCACGTGGTTGAGAACGCTCCCAAGTGAATATTTTGTATCTTCGCGGCCGGCCGCATCTTCTACCGCTTCGGATATTGCTATCCCTAGACTGCCCGGACACACAGGGTCGTCCTTCAATACCTTTTTGCCGAAATTGGTTTGTTCAGACGGCGATGGATACATTGTGGCTCCCCATGTCTGGCAGAGAAGTTTCCTGTAGGGTTTCTGCTCATAGGAAACCTTAACCATATAAATTACACATTCAATATCAAACATCTTACAGCTGAAAGCCAGAGCGCTTCCCCACTGCCCCGCCCCCGTTTCAGTTGCAATCCTTTTAACGCCCTCCGCCTTGTTGTAATAAGCCTGGGCAATAGCCGTATTCGGCTTATGCGACCCCGGAGGGGATACGGATTCATCTTTAAAATAAATCCTCGCCTTTGTTTTTATCGCCTTCTCAAAGTTTTTCGCCCTTCTGAGAGGCGTTGGCCGGTACAGCCTGTAAATGTCGGCAACAGGGTCGGGTATCTCTATCCATCTTTCCTGGGACATCTCCTGCTGTATCAGCGCCATGGGGAATATCGGCGCAAGGTCTTCCGGCTTAATGGGCTGCCTTGTTCCCGGATGGATGACGGGAGGAAGCGGCTTGGGCAAATCCGGCAGAATATTGTACCATCTTTGAGGCATCTCCTTCTCCGACAATATTATCTTCGTATCCATGATCCCTCCTAAATACTTTTGGCGTATAGCGTTCAGCGTTTAGCATATAGTTAAAAGCTTTTAGTTTTTCTATACGCAGTTCGCTATAAGCTTGTTGTTACAGCAGTTCTTTTAATTTTTCGCGGATATCCGCGCTTTTAAGTAAAGACTCCCCTATAAGCGCGCCCTTTATACCTGCGTTCTTCAACCTTTCGATATCCTCGCGGCTCTTGATTCCGCTTTCGCTTATTGCAATTATTTTATCCTCTCGCACGAATTTAATCAAATCCAGCGTCGTTTTCAGATCAATCTCCAGTGTGTCAAGATTCCGGTTGTTTATCCCGAGGATGAAATTATCCCGGTTTTTTACCAGCTTCAACACCCTGTCAAGCTCTTCCCTTGTGTGAATCTCAACAACCGCTTCCATCATAAGCTTTTCGGCCGTATCCATGAAATTCAGAAAATCTTTTTCGGAGAGAATCTTGAGTATCAGGAGCACCGCGTCCGCCCCGGCAAGCCTTCCTTTATATATTTGAAAGGAGTCAATTATAAAATCCTTCATCAGAAGAGGGATATCGACAGCTTCCCTTACAGCCTTTAAGTCCTCCGTACTGCCTTTGAAGAACGGTTCGCATGTGAGAACGGATATCCCTGAAACGTCCATTGATTTATAAGTAAGGGCGGTCTTTTTAACGTCGAGGTTTTCCTCAATGACTCCGGCGGAAGGAGACGCTCTCTTTATCTCGGCTATTATTCCAAATCCGTCCTCAAGCAGCCTTTTTTTTAAGCTGAGCGTTTTTCTCAGGCCGGTCTTTTCCTTAAATTCTTCGAGAGGAACCGCCTTTTTCTCTTTAAAAACTATTCTTTTCTTCTCTTCAATTATTTTTTTCAGCACCATGCTCTTCCCTGATTTCTTTAATAAACTTTTCCGCCACGTCCTTCATCTCCGGAAAGGATTCCTTCATTTTCAGCCATTCTTTCAGTTCCTCTTCCTTCATTCCCAGTCTCC
>JAFGKM010000052.1 GCA_016928555.1 Candidatus Omnitrophota bacterium
AGAGTTGCCATTCTTACATTGATTTTTTGAAATAATCAAGGGTTTTTTTTAAACCCTCTTCAAGAGGAACGGACGGCTGCCAGCCCATCAGTTCTTTCGCGCGGGTTATGTCCGGCTTTCTCCTCCTCGGGTCGTCCTCAAGCGGAGGCAGGAATTCAATCTCCGTTTTCATGCCGGCTATCTTCTGTATAATTTCCGCCAGCTCCAGTATGGTAAACTCTCCGGGATTGCCGAGGTTTACGGGAAGATGATAGTCCTTCTCCATTATCCCTGCAAGCCCTGCCACCAGGTCGTCAACATAGCAGAAGCTCCTTGTCTGCTTCCCGTCTCCGTAGACGGTCAGCGGCTTTTTCTCCAGCAGTTGGGCGATAAAATTGGGGATAACCCTTCCGTCTTTAAGCCGCATCCTCGGGCCGTAGGTATTGAATATGCGCACTATCCTCGTATCGACATTATACTTCCTGAAGTAAGCCATCACCATCGCCTCGCCGTACCTTTTTGCCTCGTCGTAAACCGAGCGCGGGCCTATGGAGTTCACATTGCCCCAGTATTCCTCCTTCTGCACCGGTATCAAAGGGTCGCCGTAAACCTCCGACGTGGAGGCAAAAAGAAACTTCGCGTCGCACCGCCTTGCAAGTTCAAGCAGATTCTCTGTCCCGAGAGAATTGACTCTAAGCGTTTCAACAGGCAGGCGGAAATAATCCGGAGGCGATGCGGGGCTTGCCAGGTTGAAGACCATGTCAAAATCCCCGTCAAGAGAAATTTCTTTCAGGCGCACAACGTCCGCATTGACAAAGGTAAACGATGATGAAGAGATGAGATGTTCTATGTTTGCCTTTGCGCCGGTAGCCAAATTATCAAGGCATACAACCCTGTTCCCTTTAGACACGTAGTAATCGCACAGATGACTGCCGATGAAGCCGGCTCCGCCCGCTATAAGCACCTTTCTGTTTTTCATGCCTTGTCCCGCCCTATGAACCTGTATATGAATCCCGCTTCTTTCAGTTTCTTCGCATCTATGAAGTTCCTGCCGTCTATGACGTGGGGCATGCTCATGATTTTCTTCAGCCTGCCGAAATCAAGGGTTTTAAACTCGTCCCATTCGGTAAGGAAAATAAGAAGCGAGGCATCTTCCGCGGCGGAGTAAGGGTTTTCGCAGTAAACAATATCGGGGAAAAAACTCTTCATGTTTTCCGACGCCTCCGGGTCGTAGCATTTCACGGACGCCCCTTCTTTCAAAAGAGCGGCTATTATATCTATCGCAGGAGCGTCTCTTACATCGTCGGTATCCGGCTTGAATGAAAGCCCGAGCACCGCAATCTCCTTGCCTTTGAGGTTCCACAACAGGTCTTTCGCCTTTTTCACGACAAAAAGGCGCTGTTCCCTGTTTATCTCGCGCACATCCTTCAGGAGATTAAACTTGTATCCGATGTCCTCCGAAAGTTTTATAAACGCCGAAACGTCTTTCAGAAAGCATGACCCCCCCCAGCCTATGCCGGCTTTAAGAAAGTCCCTGCCTATCCTCTTGTCGTATCCCATACCTTCGGCAACCTTCTCTATGTCGCCGCCCACGCGCTCGCATATCTGCGAAATCGCATTGATATAGGAAATCTTGAGGGCAAGGAAGGAATTGGACGCATGTTTAATGAGTTCCGCGCTTTTGACGTCCGTAAAAATTACCGGTGCTTTTATGGAAGCGTATATCTCTTCAAAAATCTTTCTCGCGCGTTCGCTTTCCACGCCTATAACGATTCTGTCCGGCTCCATGAAATCCTTTATGGCGTTGCCCTCCCTTAAGAACTCGGGGTTTGCCGCAACGTCAAACTCTATGCCTGTCGGACCCATAAGCTCAAGCGTCCTCTTCACCCATTCCCCGGTCAAAACGGGAACCGTGCTTTTCTCAATAATGAGCTTATATATCTTCTCCCCGTCTGCCGTCTCTTTTTTTATCCCCGTGAGCGCCTTTGCAATTTCAACCGTAACGTTCTCAACGTAAGAAAGGTCCGCCCCGCCCTCTTCCGTGGAAGGCGTTCCGACGGCTATGAAGATTATGTCGCATTTTTTCGCAAGCTCCGCTATCGTGGTGACAAAAACGAGGCTTCCGTTTTTGCACGTCTCCTCAATCATCTCCTGCAGACCCGGCTCATAAAAAGGCATTTCGGACTTTTTAATCTTCTCTATCTTTTTCGTGTCGTTGTCTGCACAAACGACATGATGCCCCATTTTCGCAAAACACCCCGCGGTAACCAACCCCACGTGCCCCGCACCTATTATTCCTATATTTTTTTTCATGACGTGCATTTTTTTTCTCACCTCCAAAATCCCCTCTTAATCCCCCCTTTACTAAAGGGGGGTAGGGGGGGATTTTGCACTTGCTTCATTCTTTTTGCCGGGCAATAAGGGATTCATCCCTTATTTACCCGTTTGATTATATCAATATTATTTTCTATCCAGCCGATAAGTTTTCTAATCCCCTTTTCTTTGGAAACGGAAGGACTCCAGCCAAGCTCCTTCTTCAGTTTTGTATTGTCGCTTATGAAAACCTTCTGGTCGCCCGGGCGCCATTCGTCAAAATCATATTCTATTTCCTTTTTCATCTCCTTCTTCAGGAAAGCTATCAGCTCCAGCAGGGAAAAAGCGTTCTCCGCTCCTCCGCCGATATTGTAAATCTCTCCCTTCGCCTTATCTATCTTCCGCAAAGCCGCGCCGTAAGCCCTGATTAAATCCGAAACCTCAAGCAGGTCCCTTATCTGCTTCCCGTCCCCGTAAATGTTTATTTTTCTGCCGAGCAGGCTCTTTATGATAAAGTGCGCCACCCATCCCTGGTCCTCATTGCCGTACTGGTGCTCTCCGTATATGCACGATTGGCGGAAAACAACCGTCTTCAGGCCGTAAATCCTGTAATAATCTCTCACGTACTGGTCGGCAGTCCCTTTACTGCATCCATACGGCGAGTGGAAATCAAGGCTTTCCGCCTCGGAAACTCCCTTTTTCTTCTCCGTAAGGATATAGCGGGTCTTTCCCTCTTTCAACTTCAAGTGAAGAAGCTCTCCGTAAACCTTGTTGGTGGAAGTAAATATAAAAACTGCTCCCGGAGATAATTTCCTGACCGCCTCCAGAACGTAAAGCGCACCTTCCGCATTTATCCCGAAATCCTCTATGGGATCCTCCACAGAGCTTGTCACCGCCACCTGCGCCGCAAGATGATAAACCTCGCCGCATCCCTTGACCGCTTCCTTCAGTTTTTTGTAATCCCTTACGTCGCCCTTTATGAATTTCAGGTTCTTATATTTTTGAGAACGGAGCCACTGCAGGTTATTCTCCACCCCTTTCCTTGAAAGGTTGTCATAAACGATAACCTGGCTGTTCCTCTTTTCAAGAAGACTTTTTGCCAGATTGACGCCTATAAACCCCGCTCCGCCAGTAATCAGTATATTTTTATTCTCCATTTTCTAATTTCCTTATGTGATACACCTCAATTAAATAATGCTCCGCTCTTCCCTTCCCCCTAAGAACATCAAGAAAAGAGTAATTTTTTATAAGTTTCAGCTCTTCCATTTTAACAGATTTCCCCTCCAAAAAGAAATTCTTCACCTCATCGTTCCAGTGATGCGGGGCCAGTCCGTAGTTGAGAATGAGCCAGAAGCCGTCATACTCCCCGAGTAGATGCTTAAGTCCTTCCACGGGAGCCGTTACGGTTGCGGCAGACACCTCAACAACGGGCAATCCTCCCTTGTAATACCAGTCCCACGGGCTGTACGGCTCAAAAAACTCCGAGAACCGCTTATCTTTCTGTTCCGTGATTATAACAACCTCTCCTTCTCTTTCCTCGGCTTGTATCAGGCGGGTAACCTGCCGGTGGGGGATAAGCCGCCCCGCATCGTGATATTCATAGGTTTTTCCCGCATGGTAGAAATAAAGGGGCGGTATCAGAAACAAGACAGCAAGGATTGAAGACGCAACTTTCTTCCATTTTTTGGAGATACCGGCGATTCCGGCAGCAACTATGGCAAAAAAGAACGGCTGAAGATGGATAAGGTTCTGGGGTATGGTCGCCTTCACGGAAAAAATCATTGCGACGGCAGTGATAAAAACCACCGTTGAAAAAACCTGCAGGGAATCCCTTTTTGAAAAAAGGCCTTTTAGTAAAAAACCCGCGAAGAAAACAATCCCCGGCAGAACCAACGGAAAGTTGAGAGGAGAAAGCGTTTCTCCGAAGATAAAATAGTAAAAAGCGTACGCAGTCCTTAAGAAGGGATTTGTAACAGTGTGCGTCGCCCCTTTCACAAAAGCCAGCTGGGAAAAAACAGGCCCCGCAAGATAAGGAAGATATCCGAGCGCTATAACAAGAAAAGGAAACAAAAAAAACTTCAAGGGGAATTCCTTCCTGCGGAGAAAAACCGTAACCGCCTGAGCAAAAAGAATTACAGCCCCGTAATTATGCAGGTAGACCGCAATCAAAGCGGAGAGTATCCACCCGGCGGCATAAACAATCTTACGCGTCTTTCCGAAACTGAAAAACATCAGCAGTGAAAGCAGTGAAAAGAAGGTCAGCATGCTGTAAGACTTGACCGTCTGCGACCATAGAACCGCCGCGGGGGAAAGGGCAAAGAGACAAAGAGGCAGGAAATAATCCTTCGGGCGCATCTGCCTCAACAGCAGGTAAAACAGTAATATCGCTCCGGCGCCGAAGACCGCCGGCAGGATGCGAAGTCCGGCTTCACTCTGCGTGAACCTGAAAAGAAAACTGACAATGGAATAAAACAGCGGGGGATGGGCGTCGTTTCTTATCACCCATCCGAGCATGTCGGAAAATCTTAATCTGCTAAGTGATATTGCCAGAAACTCGTCGCACCAGAAGCTCTTTGACGCAATGCGGAAAAACCTTAAAACCGCCCCTGCAAGGATAACCGCCGACAGCAGAATTCTATCTCTTGATTTCAAAAACATAAACCTTTTCATTTTTATTTACGGGAGGATATTCCTCATCAACAATCTTTATATTTACAAACCTGTGTGTATCGCTTTTTATGTATTTTATTACCTCATCGTTATAAGTCTCCTCCGTCCCGCATACGACATAGTTGATGCCGTACATCTCTATCTGCTCCTCAAAATCTCCGGTGCGCAGGGGAAGGCATATCAACCGCTTGTCCGTCAGATATGCTATCTCGGGAGGATATCCAAACTGCGCCATAACGCCGTCTTTCGGTAGCGCGTTGATAAATTCGCCCGTTTTCTGCAATTCCGCAACCTTCTGCAGAGAGCCGAAAAAACAAGGATTCGTCCATAACCAGAATACAGCAAACCCTCCGAGAAAAACGGGGAGCAACAGACTCAATGCCCCCGCAATTTTTTTGTTTCTCATCAAGCCTTTTCCCAGAAAGTACGCCGCCGGCAAAAGAGCGGGCAGTGAAAAGCGCGGGTCGCTTATCTCAAAAATTATGGAAGCGGAAAAAGAGAGCATAATCGCAAGCATAAGGTACCCCGCCTTCTCCTTTGACTTGAGGGATGAAATGATTCCGGAGAAAAGAAAGGCTGCCAGAGGCGCGTAGATGACGAGAAAAAGAAAAACGTCTTTTTTCCCTACGGATGATGAAGAAACATGGAACGGCGGCAGCATGTTGAAGAAAGCGCCCATGTATTTTATGTAATGCTTCGGGTTCAGTGAAAGGCCGGCCTGCGTCAGTTCCTTCGTCCCTGGGAAACTCCTGGGAGTTAGAAGATGCAAAAGCCGGTAATCCGCAACTTTCTCTATAAGCCCGTCAACGCCGGCGGGATAATATACATTATTGGCATAAATCCACCACCTGCCTACAATCCAGATTCCGTATCCTGCCGCCATAAAAACCGCGGGGAAGAAAAGAGCCCCGTATTTTTTCTGTCTTAAATGTTCCCTTCCGTAAAGCAGGATGATGCAGGCGGCGACCGGGAACAGGAAAATTGCAAGGTCGGAAGTGACTCCGAGCAGGAACCCCGCTATTGAAGCCGCAATCATAAATCTCTTTCCGCCGGTCAGGAGCGAAGCCGCGAAAGTAAAAATAAACAGGTATGCAAGGAAGGTGAAAAAAACCTCTTTGTATATCATGTTCGTCCAGTAATAAAGCAGGTGGGAAACGGAAAGGAACGCCACAGCCGCATATATTACGGACTCCTTTGTTTTGAGGCGCCGCAGAAGAAAAACACCGAGCAGTATAAAACCTATCGCGGAAAGATGAGACAGCAACAGACCTGCCGTATGGTCCGGCATGGCAAATCCGAAAATTTTTAACATTAAAGGATACAGCGGCGGATGGCTTATGTAGAAATTATTGTTAAAAAGAATGTATGAAGGAAGATTTTGCGCAAGCTTGAGATATTTGCCCTCGTCCATGGAGATAAAGAAATACGGGGATGAAGAGAAAAGTCTAATCAACACAAATAACAGCAGGAAAAATAACAGCGTCAGGTTTTCTCTCTTTTCCTTATTTTCCATTTTTCGGCCTGAAGATTTCAGGCTTCTTTATGCCCGTTAAAAAAACAAGATACTTTACAAGGACACCGAGAGAGGTTATTCCGTATCTCACGCTCCTGAAAAAATTAATTGAGGACGCCTCCCTGAAATACCTCACTGGTATGGGGATATCGCCTATCTTAAATCCGAACGCAACCGCCTGCGCGAGAAACTCCGTGTCAAAAACAAAATCATCGGAATTTTTCTCGTAAGGGATTGTTTCCAGCACCTGCCTCCCGTATGCCCTGAAGCCGCTGTGCCACTCCCCGAGATTCTGTCCCGTTACAAGATTTTCAACAACTGTCAGAAACCTGTTAGCAATATACTTGTAGAGAGGCATCCCGCAGTTCAGCGCCTCCTTCCTCGTCCTTATCCTGTTCCCGAGCACAACGTCGCATATGCCGAGTTCCAGGAAACCTATGGCATGGGGAATAATCCTTGCATCGTACTGATAATCCGGGTGCACCATGATTATGTAATCGGCTCCCGATTCCAGGGCGAGTTTATAACAAGTCTTCTGATTGCCCCCGTACCCCTTATTCTTCTCATGGTTATAAACCGTAAGGCCCAGGCTTTTCGCCACATCAACCGTTCTGTCCTTACTGCTGTCATCGACGAGTATGATTTCGTCAACAACGCCCGCGGGTATCTCGCCGACTGTCTTTTCAAGCGTCTTTTCCGCATTGTAAGCGGGCATCACAACCACTGTCTTTTTTTGTGAATTAGTCATAAAATCCCCTAAATCTTCCCTACCCTTCCTTTGCTAAAGGAGGGGAATATATCTTTTCCCCCTTTGCAAAAGGGGGACTAAGGGGGATTTTGCCCCCGAATAATCCGTAACTGCTGAAGAATAATATCAACGGCATCACCGGCGCCCTGAAACGCTCAAAAGAAGTGAAAACGGCGGGCCCCGGCAAAATTAAAAAATACAAAATCACGCAGGCAATCAAAAAATTAAGGTTGTTGCCTCCCTTTTTTCCCGCCAGCTTCGCAAGCCCTAAAATTGCCAGCAAGTATAAACAGAGAAGTGAGAGATTGTAGAAGATAAAGATTGCCGACAGGAAATATCCAAGCGTATCGGCCTTTTTCCTGAACACCGCCTTCCCGAGTATCCCCGTCCCCCTGGATTCGCCGGTAAGAAGTAGCATAATAGGCCCTGCGCTTTGAGTCAAAGACAATATTGAGCCTTTTAAATGAATCTTCAAATAACTCAGTTTCCGGTTCATAATATACTCTCTGCCCAGCCGTCCCAGTATAATAGATTTTTCAAAACTGTTTTTATTTCTGAATTCTTCCTTTTCTATCACGGAGGCAAACTCCCTTTCCATCGCGTTCTGCGCATCGTATTCGCTAGTCCCGGGCCTTTCCATCATGTATGTGCATGCGGCGTTATGATAAAACATATTGAATCCCGATATAGCAGTAAGCCCCGGAACATTGAATACCCTGTAATTCCTGTAAACCCACGGTCCCAGCGTCAGAGAAAGGGCGAGAATAAATCCCGCGCATATCTTCAGGGCATTTTTCTTTTCCTTCAATACCGCGGCCGCCAGTAAAACAAAAGGAAATAAAACCGCGACCGCCCTGACCAGAACTGTAATGCCGGCCAGAACAAACGAAACAAAAAGATGCCCCTTATTTCCCGCCTCAGAAAATTTCCTGTAAAAAAGAAGAGACGCAACCAGAAAAAATGCAAACAGAATCTCCGAGGCAAGCTGGAAAGTATACACAAGGGAAGATAAATCAAGGGCGTTTACCACTCCGAAAAAGACCGCCATCGCAGGGTTGAAAGACCGGAAAAATATCAGCATGACAAGATTCACGGCGAGCATTCTTACCAGTATGTTGGCAACCACCGGCACAATCTTCCCGTATCCGAAGGCCTTGTAAAAAGATGCAAGGAAGACCGGATATCCCGGAACTCTTATGGCATCCGGTTCGGCACTGCGGTAAACCCACCGCCCGTAACTTGTCGTGGATTCCCATTCGGGAAAAGGTATCGGATACCTGGCGTATTTGCCATTGAAGGCAATGGACTGCGCTATTGTTGAGTATTCATCGGGCGTCCCTATCCTTTCGGGATGCTCGGAGACAACTGCAAATACCGCAAGGTTTACGGCAAGAAGCATGAGATTGGCAATCAAGAAACTTTTCCTGTTTATTGAAGCGGACAACCCTGTGGTTTTTAAGGAATTTGATTTTTCCGTCATGAGACAAACCTGTATTTTATGATATAGTAGACCGCCTTGAAGCCGTCTTTCCAGCCGATTTTCTTGCCCGCAGTTTTATTCCTCGGTCTATAAACAACGGGAACTTCCTCTATCCTGCAACCGCTTTTAAGTATCTTGCAGGTAATCTCCGGCTCAATTTCAAAAGAGTTTGTTTTTAAGTTCAGGGAAAGGAGGAGCTCCTTTGAGCACAATTTATAACAGGTTTCCATATCCGTGGTTTTCGCAAAAAACAGCATGTTTGTAAGCAGTGTGAGAAACCTGTTTGCTGTCCTGTTTAAAAAGGGGAATTCGTTATCTTTGCAGAGAAACCTTGACCCGTAGACAACAGAGGCATTTTTTTCTTTCATTACCTTCAGCATCTCAAGCCAGTCCATCGGGTCGTATTCCATGTCCGCATCCTGTATGACCACGACATCCCCGGTTGCATTCTTCAGCCCTTCCCTGATGGCGGAACCCTTGCCCTCGTTCTTCTCTTTGAGGATTATCTTTGTATCCCCTTTATCACCCCCACCCTTACCCTCCCCCCTCGAGGGGGAGGAAAAAGGTATTTGCTTTAATATCTCGCGCGTGCCGTCGGTGGACCCGTC
>JAFGKM010000053.1 GCA_016928555.1 Candidatus Omnitrophota bacterium
GCTCATTATTCTTCGCACCAGCACCCTCCCCCCTCGAGGGGGAGGAAGATAGGTGGGGGGGCAATCTTTTCCGGCTCGCAATGACAACAATCGGGGGAAGAAATGAAAGAAATCGGGATTGGGCTTATCGGATATAAATTTATGGGTAAGGCGCATTCTCACGCTTACAGGGATGCCGGACTTTTTTTTGACTTGCCGGCAGTCCCCGTAATGAAGGTATTGTGCGGCCGTTCCGAACAGCCCCTGAAGGCAGCCGCGGAGAAACTGGGCTGGCAGGAGCATGAAACCGACTGGAGAAATGTCGTCGGGAGAAAAGACATAGATATTGTAGATATATCAACGCCCCAGAATATACACAGGGACATAGCCGTGGAAGCCGCAAAAGAAGGAAAAACCGTACTGTGTGAAAAACCGCTTGCTTCCACTCTTAAGGATGCTTATGAGATGGTGGAGGCGGCGGAGAAACACGGAGTTAAACACGCAGTATGCTTCAATTACAGGAAACTTCCCGCCGTAGGGCTTGCCAAAAATCTTATAAAAGACGGTAAACTGGGTAAAATTTATCACATGAGGGCGGTATACCTTCAAGACTGGATAATTGATCCAGAATTTCCTTTGGTCTGGCGCCTGCAGAAGTCGGTTGCCGGCAGCGGCGCCCACGGCGACCTGAACGCCCACATAATAGATATGGCAAGGTATCTTGTAGGAGAGTTTGAAGAAGTTGCAGGCGTGTGCGAGACGTTCATAAAAAAGAGGCCATTGGTTAAGGAGACAGGTTTGCTTGAGACGGGGATTGAGGACAAAAAGAAATCTGCGGAGACGGGAGACGTTACCGTTGATGATGCAGCTTTGTTTCTTGCAAGGTTTAAAAACGGAGCTCTCGGCTCTTTTGAGGCGACAAGATTTGCGGCGGGAAGGAAGAACGGGCTGAAGTTTGAAATCAACGGCAGTAAGGGAAGCATTGTTTTTAATCTGGAAAACTTGAACGAACTGGATGTATACAGCACGGAGGATCCGGAGTATGCGCGGGGATTTAAGACCGTCATCGCAACAGACCCTTCGCATCCCTATGCCGCAAACTGGTGGCCTGCGGGGCATATCATCGGCTACGGAGAATCGTTTATCAATCTGGTGTCAGACCTTTTAACTGCCGTTTCAAAAGGAGAGTATCCCAGCCCTGATTTTTATGACGGGCTGAAATGCCAGGAGGTTTTGAGCGCCGTTGAGGAATCCGCAGAAAGCGGGAAATGGGTGAAGGTGAAAGAGTGAATCCATAATCCCTCACATTTAAAGAGATACAAAGAATGTTTCGGGATAAACTAAAACTTTTGACGGTTTTTTACATCTAAATAGTAATTGCAAAAAAAAACAGCGCATATCTGATAGAAGGAATTAAAAGTTTTCAACTATACGCTAAGCGCTGAACGCTATACGCTGTTTTATTGCCAAAGGAGGGATGTAAAAATGAGAAGGCGGAATTATATAATTCTCGGGGTTATTCTTTGCGTTATTGCGGGAGGGCTTTTATCCGGTGCGTTTAAATCTTCATCCGGTTCTTCCGGCGGAGCTTACCAGTCCCCTTATGTTTTTACCGCGCAGGACGGGGAGCTTCTGACGCTTCAGAACGCTTTTGTCCTTGTTGCCAAGGCGGTAAAGCCGGCTGTCGTACAGATAACAACCGAAAAAACGGTTACCCTGCGATACTGGGACCCGTTCGGCGGGTTTGAAGGTTTTTTCAATTCGCCTTTTGAGGATTTTTTCGGAGCTCCGAGAAGAAGACAGGAGGAACAGCCGAGGACGTACGAAAGAAAACAGCAGGGGCTCGGCTCCGGGTTTATTGTTGACGAAGCGGGGCACATAATCACAAATAACCACGTTATAAGCGGAGTGGACAAGATACTTGTCAAAATGCAGGACGATGCGCACGCATACGAAGCAAAGGTTATAGGGACCGATCCAAAGACCGACCTTGCGCTGATAAAGATAGAAGCGAAAAGGCCTTTGCCCTTCACACGGCTCGGGGATTCCGACAGGATACAGCCGGGAGAATGGGTAATGGCCATTGGCAACCCCATGGGGCTTACCGCTACTGTCACTGTCGGCATTGTCAGTGCGAAAGGAAGGACAGGGTTCGGCCTGATGCAGTATGAAGACTTTATACAGACAGACGCGGCTATAAATCCGGGCAATTCGGGCGGCCCGCTTATCAATATAAACGCCGAGGTTATAGGCATAAACACCTTCATCGTTTCTCCCCAGGTTGCCGAAGGACTGGGTTTTGCGATACCGGTAAACATTGCAAAGCAGATTTTTGAACAGTTGAAGGAGAAAGGACGCGTGGTAAGGGGGTATCTCGGCGTTTATTTACAGCCGCTTGACGAGGAGCTCGCCGAATCTCTCGGACTGAAAGAGGTACGCGGCGCTTTTATCGCTGAAGTAATATCCGGGACAGCGGCGGAAAAAGCAGGCTTGCGCGCAGAGGACGTAATCCTTAAGTTTGACGGACATGACATCAAGAATACGCAGGACCTGCAGATGCGGGTGGCGAACACCCCCGTGGGCAAGAAGGTTTCAGTAGCCGTATGGAGGGAGAAGAAGGAAGCTTTGCTGTCCATGGTTATAAGCGAAATGCCTTCGGACGAAGAACTCGCAAAGGCAGCGAAGCAGGAAGAGGAACTTTGGAGAGGGATGCGCGTTTCTTCAATTACTCCCGCGATAAAGGAGCGGCTCGGAATAACAGACGGGGAAGGCGTGGTCGTTACTTTTGTTGAACCGGGTTCTCCTGCCTCCGAGGCAGGCATTTCTGCCGGCGCCATAATAAAAAAGATTGACGGAAAAGACGCAAAGAATCTTGCCGGCTACAGAAATCTGGTGAAGGCCGTACCTGATGGAAAAAACGTACGCCTTCTTATAAAGAGCGGCGAGCAGAGCATATCCGTTATCCTTAAGAGTGAAAAATAAAAAAGCATATTCCCGGGCATTAAGGCTTCTCGCGGGGAAAAGCTATTCTGAAGAGGAGCTGAAGGAAAAACTTTCCGAATACGCCGCTGAACCCGGAATAGACGGAATAATCGAAGAGTGCGTGAAGCGCGGATACCTGAACGATAGGGCGCTGGCTGAATACCTTGCGGAGAAATACCTGAAGAAAACGAAGGGGTATCTGTACATACTTTCCGTTCTTGAAAGAAGAAAAATACGGCAGGATGCGATAGAAGAGGTTAAACGGGATTTTGATTTTGAACGCGAATTTTCGGAAGCGGAAAAATTCTTTTTGAAAAACAGAAAGAAAAAAAAGCTTTCATCGCTTCTCTTTTCCCTGAAAACAAAAGGGTTCTCGTACCGCTCAATAAACAGGATAATGAACATGCACAGGAAAACGGACGAATGAAAAGCTCGGAGATAAGAAAGCTTTACCTGGACTATTTTGCAAGCAAAGGGCATACGATTGTCCCCGGCAGCGGGCTCGTTCCGTTTGACGACCCTACGCTGCTTTTTACCAGTGCTGGCATGGTGCAATTCAAAAAATTATGGGCTATGGGCGGAAAACTGCCCTATTCAAGGGCGGCAACATGCCAGAAGTGCATACGCGCCGGCGGCAAGGACAGCGACATAGATAAGATAGGCATAACCGGCAGGCACCACACTTTTTTTGAGATGCTCGGGAACTTTTCCTTCGGAGATTATTTTAAAAAGGAAGCCGTGGAATGGGCATACGAATTTTCCGTCCAGCATCTAAAAGTGCGGGAAAAACTTATATGGGTTTCTTACTATGAGAAAGACGCGGAAGCAAAAGATATATGGAAAAAGTTCCTGCCGGATAAAAGGATAATACCTCTGCCGGCAAAAGATAACTTCTGGGGTCCGGCAGGCGATACAGGGCCGTGCGGTCCATGCACCGAGCTCTATGTGGATTTCGGCGAAGAGAAGGGCTGCGGGAAGAAGGACTGCATGCCGGGGTGCGAATGCGGACGTTTTCTTGAATTCTGGAACCTTGTTTTCCCCCAGTACGACAAGCAAAAAGACGGTTCTCTCGCCGACCTTAAGAGAAGAGGCGTTGATACGGGGATGGGGCTTGAAAGGATTACGCGCATCCTGCAGAAAACTCCATCAAATTACGAGACCGACCTTTTCGCCCCAATTATAAAAGAGATTGAGAAGATAAGCGGATGCGGCTATGAAAAAGAGCCGGATAAAAAACCGCTTTTCAGGATAACTGCCGACCACATCCGTGCCGCCGTTTTCCTGATAGACGGCAATATACTGCCTTCAAACGAGGGCAGGGGTTACGTGTTAAGGCGGATACTCCGCAGAGCGGGGATGACCGGTTCAAATCTCGGCGTACAGGAGCCGTTTTTGTGCCTGCTGAGTGAAACGGCGGTAAATATCATGCAGGACGTTTATCCTTCACTCAAGGAACACAAAGAGCTTATAAAGCGAGTTATACTTGAAGAAGAGGAAAAATACCGCTCGCTTCTCAGTTCGGCAGGCAAGAATTTTAATGATTTCACGGCAGGAATTAAAAATAATGTTGTTCCCGGCGAAACGGCTTTCAAACTTTACGATACCTACGGAATCCCCAAAGATCTGCTTGAGGACCTTGCTTTGGACAGCGGCCTGGCTGTGGACTGGGAAGAGTTTGACAAACTGCTGGAGAAGCAGAAAAAACTTTCAAGGTTTTCCACCTCCATCGGATTCAAGAAAAAAACTCTCTTTGAAAACCCGCCTCTTTCAGAGACGCTGTTTACCGGTTATAAAACTACGGAGGGCGAGGGAATTGTAAAGGCTCTTTATAGCGGAGACAAAGACGAAAAACTGTACCTTGTCCTTGACAAAACGCCTTTTTATCCCGAAAAGGGAGGACAGGCTGGGGACCGGGGAATAATTGAAAACGGCGAAATAAAATTTTCCGTCAGCGATACCCAGATAGACGAAAAAGGGCTGATATACCACTTAGGAAAACTGACTGAGGGAAAACCCGCTCAGTTGGAAGGCGGTGAAGTTCGGATAAACGCCTCTGTAGACGCGGAATACAGGAAACAGGTTTCAATCAACCATACATCCACGCACCTATTGCATTATGCTTTGAGAGAAGTTTTCGGAAAGGAAATAAGGCAGGCGGGTTCTTCCGTGAGCAATGAACGTTTGAGATTTGATTTTGTATGTTTCAGCCAGCTGAATTCTGAAGACATACGCAAGGCTGAAGATATTGTGCAGGAGAAGATATTTGAAGACAGCCCTGTGGCCGTTGAAGAGATGTCTCTTGACGAAGCGGTGGAGCGCGGAGCTATAGCCCTGTTCATGGAGAAATACGGCGAAAAGGTGCGTATAATAAGGACGGGCGGCTACCATACGGAGGTTTGCGGAGGGACGCATATGTCAAGAACGGGGGAGGCGGCGCTGTTCCGGATAACCGGATTTTCGAGCATAGGACAGAACCTCAAGAGAATAGAGGCCGTAACCTACAAAGAGGCATTGAAGTTTCTCAACGGGTACCGCGCTGTTGTTGAAGACATAGCCCGAAAGCTTGACACGGACGCCGGGAAAATTCCAGAGAGGGTTGACAAGATGCTCTCCGAAAATGAACGGAAGAGTAAACTCATAGAGAAGTATGAAAACAGGCTTGCGGCCGAAACTGCAGGGGAAATAGCCGCGGGTAAAGAGTCTTTCAAGATAAACGGCGATACGTTTTATTTCGCGGGCGGACTGGTGAAGATTGAGAACAATGAAGCCGCAAGCATGATTTCCGACGATGTATCGTCAAAAATCGGGGAAGGGATAGTTTTTATAGGCAATGAAGCCGACGGAAGGGTTTCCCTTATCCTGAAAGTAAGCAAAGGGTGCAAAGACAAATTCCCCGCAGTTAAGCTCATGAAGGAAATCTCTGCCATTGTGGAAGGGCAGGGAGGAGGAAGTCCGGTTTTTGCGAGAGGCAGCGGCAAAAACCCGGGCAATTTCGGAAAGGCGGCAGACAAAATACGCCAGATAATCCAAGAGGAAAGCGATGACGAAAAACAGTAATTTGGAAGATGAGGTAAAAACCATAAAACTCATAAGGAAAGGCGACCGGAAAGCGAAAGAACAATTCACCCGGGACAACCAGGGGCTGGTGATATATATAGCCAAAAAATACGCATATTCATCCGACATTCTTCCCGACCTTATCGCCGAAGGCAACATGGGCCTTTTGAAAGCCATAGACAAATTTGATTCTAAAAGAAATGTTAAATTCGGAACGTACGCCTATTTCTGGATTAAGCGGTTCATCATACGGGCGATAATGCGCGAATTTGAGGTCTTGAAGATACCCGAGAGATATCAGGAGTTCAGAGACAGGGTTGAGGAAATGAAGCGGGACTACATGTTTAAAAACGGAAGGAACCCTACCGACGCGGAGATAGCGAAGAGCCTTAAACTGCCTCCGGAGATAGTGAAAAAACTCAGGAAGTACGCGGCTCACGTAAGGGTTATATCCTCGGATTATTACGACGGGGAAAAACAGGTTGACCTGTTCGATGTCGTGGATTTTTCCAAAAAAGAAGAGCAGGGCCTCTGGGAGGTCTTGAGAAACAAGGATATACTGGAAAAAATCTTTGAGAGGATAAAGAAGAGAGAAAAGAGGGCGAACATAGGCATATGGCTGAGAGTCCTTGAACTATATTACGGCCTTGACGGCGGCATACAGCGCAGTTACAAGGAGATTTCCGAAGAACTTGACGTCAGCCGGCAAAGGGTTCACCAGATAAAAAAGATATGCCTGCAGAAATTAAAGGCAGAATGGCTTGCAATGAAAAAAAACAGTGAGGAAGAAGACAATGAAGAATCTTGAATCTCTCATAAGGACCATACCGGACTTTCCAAAAAAGGGAATACTGTTCAGAGATATCACGACGTTGCTTGAAAACCCTCAAGCGTTAAGGGAAGTAATAGACCTGTTCAAGAAGAACACCCCTTCCGGCATAAATAAACTTGTGGCGATAGAATCAAGAGGATTTATTTTCGGGGCCGCCCTCGCCCTTGAGCTGGGGATAGGTTTCATACCGGTAAGAAAGAGCGGTAAACTTCCCGGGGAAACCATAAAAGTCACCTATGACCTTGAATACGGAACAGATACTCTTGAGATTCACAAAGGCGCACTGGAAAAGGGCGACAGGGTTGTTTTAATAGACGACCTGCTTGCGACCGGCGGAACGGCCCTTGCCTCATGCCGTCTTATAGAAAAATGCGGCGGCAGTGTGGAGAAAATACTTTTCCTGATAGAGCTTGACGAGCTTTCAGGTTCCGAAAAACTTTCGAAATACGACATCTTCTCCCTCCTCCATTTCTGACCGAAACGGTAGCCGCAGGTCTTCAGCCTGCGTTCCATTGAAACGGTAGCCGCAGGTCTTCAGCCTGCGGACCTTTTACGTTTTTCCACATGCGCAACCTAAAGATTTGCGGCTACCAATCTTTCGACTCCTGAAGGTAGCCGCAGGTCTTCAGCCTGCGTTATTTATCGGCTTCTACAATGACTGCAACAATTCCTCCAGTCTATAATTTAATGAACCTGTGTACGGATATTTTTCCCATGTATCGAATAATCCTTGCCTAACCGGATTTTCTGCCAGGTATTTAATATGTTTAATTAAATCTTCGTCATTCCTGTGAATATGGTCATAGAAATCTTTCTGCCATTCCGCCGTTTTCATCTCTTTTGAAAACCAATAACCGGTTTTTTGTTTGAAAGATACTACGCATTCCCATAAATTTGATTTTTCAGAAATCCCTTCCAATATAAAATGCAGGTGGTCGGGCATAAAAACATATATCCAATTTTTAGTGTTATATTTATCACAACAATTTCTGAGGATTTCTGCGAAGATTTGTATCAAGGAAGGTTCTATAAAAATGGCTTTTTTATTTTTTTCACACAAGGTGAATGTGACGCGAACAAAGCCGATATAATTGTCTTTTGAAAGACGGTGATTTTTTTCTTCAGGGTGTTCCATAGCAAAATTTTGGCGCAGGCTGAAGACCTGCGGCTACCTTTTGTGGTTCGCAGGCTGAAGACCTGCGGCTACCTTTTGTGGTTCGCAGGCTGAAGACCTGCGGCTACCTTTTCAGAGGTGAAAATTTAAAGTAATCCCATTTTGAGTAGCTCTTCAGCAATCTGGACGGTATTCAGGGCCGCTCCTTTCCTTATGTTGTCGCTCACAATCCACATATCCACGGCATTTTCCAGAGCAGGATTCTTTCTTATTCTTCCAACATAAACGCCGTCTTTCCCTGATGCGGCAAAAGGCACGGGGTAGGATGATTTCCCGGGTTCATCTATAACTTCCACCCCCGGCGAAGAAGCCAGCAGTTCCTTTATCTCCCCGATGTTTATTTTTTTCCTGCACTGAACGGTGACGCTCTCCGAATGGCCGTTCAATACGGGCACCCTTGCGCAGGTTGCGGAGATTTTTATATCAGGAGAACCGAGTATTTTATGGGTTTCCTTTATCATCTTTACTTCTTCAGTGTAATATCCGGGGAATTCCTCAGAGAGGCTTCCTATCTCCGGTATAACATTGAAAGCAATCTGGTAAGGATAGACTTCATTTCTTATTTTTTCTCCTTTTACGTATGCCTTCACCTGGTTTTCAAGCTCTTCAACAGCGTTCCTCCCCGTTCCCGAGACCGCCTGATAGGTTGATGCGATAATTCTCTCCACGGTATATTCCCTGTGCAGGGGAAATACGGCAACAACCATTTGTATGGTTGAACAATTGGGGTTTGCTATAAAGCCCTTATGGTTCTTCAGATGATGCGGGTTTACCTCGGGAACCACAAGAGGCACTGACGGGTCCATTCTGAAGTCTCCGCCGTTGTCTATCACAACGGCCCCTCTCTTAACCGCTTCCCATCCGAAGATCCTGCTGGCGCCTTTTTCTCCCTCGGTGCCGGCAAAAAGGGCTATGTCCACGCCGGAGAAAGAATTAATCTCCGTTTTTTCAACGCGTATGTTTTTCCCTGCAATGGCCTCTTCGCGTTCCCTGGTGGCAAGTATTTTAAGTTCCCCGCACGGGAAGTTTCTTTCAAGAAGAACCTCAACCATCTTCTTTCCTACTATCCCCGCTCCAACCACCGCCACACTGTAATTTCTCATTTGTTTCTCCGTATCATCGAATTGGTCGTTTTTCCACGTGCGCAACCTAAAGAGTTGCGGCTACCAATCTTTCGACTCCTGACGGTAGCCGCAGGTCTTCAGCCTGCGGACTTTGTACGTTTTTCCATATACGCAACCTAAAGAGTTGCGGCTACAAGTTCTTTCAATATCTGTTTTTAATTATTGAATTCGCTATTGCTCCTGCGAAATAAGCTTTTACTATATCAAGCGGAATAAACGGCAGAAAGCCCATGAGAAACGCCTTGTATAAGGGAACCCTCAAAAACAACGCCAGCCACAGCGTACCGGCGGAAAGAATTACGGTTATACCGCAAAGCATCGCAAAAATCATTCCCGTGCGGCTTCTGTTTTTTTCAGTCAAAAACCCTATTAAATATGCCGCAAGGATAAAACCGGCAATATAGCCGGTTGTAGGCCTGATAAACCCCATCCCCGAACCGTAAAACCAGTAGTTCATCCCTGCCGACCCGACAGCCAGATATAATAGCTGGCTTAAAGCTCCCGCTTTCCTTCCCAAAAGGACGCCTGCGAGCAGGACGGCAAATACCTGTCCGGTAACCGGCACCGGAGTGAAAGGAAGAGGGATATACAGCTGTGCCGAGAGAGCAGTCAAAACGGCAAAACCTGCCGAGAGAGCTATCTTCTTCACTATTGAGAGCGATGCAAACGCCTCATAGTACCTTTTCCATACTATATTCCATCCTGTAATAATCCTCTCCATTGTTACCTCCTAACCAATTTTCCACCTTTTGTCATTGCGAGCGGGAAAAGATTGCCCCCCCACCTATCTTCCTCCCCCTCGAGTGGGGAGGGTGCTGGTGCGAAGAATAATGAGCACCGCAAGCACTGAGGGCGAGTCGGTGAGCCCGTTGACCGAAGCCCCCCAGGGCAA
>JAFGKM010000054.1 GCA_016928555.1 Candidatus Omnitrophota bacterium
ATTCGCCAGCTTAATACTGGGTAAGGAGTTTAAGAAACTCAAAAAGGAGCCAAAAGCGGTACAAGATTAACAGATAGCTCAACCCTGAGGAGAATGAAATGCATAAGAAACATCCAAATATCATAGTCGTAATATGTCATGACCTGGGACAGCATCTGGGATGTTACGGCGTACCCGATGTCCGTTCACCAAACATAGATGAATTCGCAGAATCAGGGGTTCGCTTTGATAACAGCTTCTGTACCGCCCCACAGTGCAGCCCATCCCGCGCCGCCCTGTGGACGGGGAGGTTCCCCCATGCTAACGGCGTGGTGGGTCTCACCCACGGGGGGTTTGCAAATGATTTCAATCCCGGCGAGCAACATTTCGCAGAAATATTGTCCAATGCCGGCTATGAAACCCACCTGTTCGGGGAGCAACATGAAAGACCCGTAGCAAAATCTTACAGCGGTTATGAATATAATCATGGAATTAAGCCTTGCGGTGAACTTGCCGCTGATTTTGCCGGGTTAATCGCGGAAAGGGAAAAGACTGCCCCGCCACTATTTGTTCATTTAGGGTTTACCGAGACTCACCGGCCATTTACACATGGGGGGATAGAGGTTCTGCCGTATGATCAACTTACTGTGCCGGGCTATCTTCCGGATATTCCCGAGGTCCGTGAGGATCTGGCAGACATCGAGGCATGCATTGTCTCTGTCGATAGGGCATTTGCCAGAATCGTTGCTTCCATCCGTTCGTCAAGTATGGCAGGAAATACAATCATCATGTTTACGGCCGACCACGGTATCGCGTTCCCTCACAGCAAGATGACGCTGTACGACCCGGGAATCGAGGTGCCCCTGATCCTTGCCGGTCCTGGGATACAGGGTGAAACTGTGCGGTACGAAATGATCAGCAACGTGGATGTCATGCCTACATTGTTAGACCTGGCGGAAATTCCGCATCCGTCCAACTTACAAGGGCGAAGCTTCAGCGGTTTGCTCAAGCAAGGGGAATACACCCCAAGCGAGTTGATTTTCGCAGAGAAAACCTACCACACCTACTATGACCCGATGCGGGCTGTCCGCAGTAAACGCTGGAAGCTGATTGCTAATTTCGAGTGTGCCCCGTACCAGGAGATGCCTCCTCCAAATGACCAGGTCAACGCAAAAGGGTACGTGGAAATCGCCAAAGTTCTGAACATACCCAGAAACCTCTTTTACCACCCGCCATTCGAACTGTTTGATCTGGAAAACGATCCATACGAACAGCATAATCTTGCCGACGACCCGAACTGCAGAAGCATTCGAGATAACCTGGTTTGCTCATTGCGGAAATGGATGAAGGATACAGGCGATCCCCTCTTGAACGGACCTATGGCACAGGGGGCTTATCGCCGCCGGATGAAGGAGTTTAAGCGCATCGGCAAACCAACAGATGAACGTGACGATCGACAGCATACCTGAGCCTCGAAAAACCTGCGGTTACCATTAGTAACATAACTGTCGCCGCTAAAAATGATTTAGATTACATGTTATATAACGGATTATTTTGCTATTTCGTATAAAAGGTGTATAATAAATAGATATAGCAATCATGAAAAAAGCAAAGCTTTCTCCGAAAGGCAGGACATGCAAGTTTTCCAACTGCAAGCATATCTTAAGCATATACAACCACGAAGAATACTGCCATACCCATCTTCTCCTGCTTGATGCGGAGTTATTGAATGATGAGCATAAGGTTCATAAACCATGAGTCCGCACAGGAAAAATATGGAAGCTTCTCCGCAAGAAAATAAACAATCCGATATGAGTTTTTTCGGGCTGGGCATTGCTCCGAAGATACTGGAAATACTTGAACGCATAAAGTTTACTGCGCCGACGCCTATTCAGTTTAAGGCAATTCCTGTTGCCATTGAAGGCAAGGATGTTATCGGAATCGCTCAGTCCGGAACCGGGAAAACCCTTGCTTTTGCCATTCCCGTCGTACAGCATCTGGCGCAGGAAAAGGGAGCAGGGCTGGTTCTTGCGCCCACGCGCGAATTAGCCATGCAGATTGATGAAACCTTCCGGCTGTTCTCCGATTCCTTCAAAATAAAAACCGCATGTCTCATCGGCGGCGCACCCATGCACGGCCAGACGCAGAGCCTGCGGAAAAATCCCCGCATTGTCATTGCCACCCCCGGCAGGCTGATTGACCATATGAACCGGCGGAATTTCATGCCAGGCAATGTAACCATGCTTGTCCTTGACGAGGCCGACCGTATGCTGGATATGGGATTCAAGCCGCAGGTTGAGGAAATATTGAAAAATATTACAAAGGAACGCCAGACCATGCTTTTTTCGGCAACAATGCCTGTGGAAATAATGCAGATGATAAACAGGCATATGCGGCTTCCCGTCCACGTGGAAATCGCTCCGCCGGGCACGACGGCGGAAGGGGTTGCACAGGAACTTTATATCGTAAAAAAAGAAACAAAAATACAACTCTTAAGCAAGGTTCTTTCCGAACAGCACGGTTCGGTGCTTTTGTTTATCCGGACCAAGCACAGCGCCCGCAAAACCGCCAAGGCGCTCTGCAAGATGGGACACAGGGCAACGGATATCCATTCCGATAAGTCGCTGGGGCAGAGGCGTGCGGCGCTGGAAGGGTTCAAAACCGGCCGCTACCGCATCCTTGTGGCGACGGATGTTGCCGCAAGAGGCATTGATGTAAAGCAGATAGAGATTGTGATTAATTATGACCTCCCGGACGATATAGAAAATTACGTGCACAGGATTGGCCGCACGGGAAGGGCGGGGGAAAAGGGGAAAGCCATATCTTTTGCCACGCCCGACCAGAGCAGGGATGTAAAAAGCATTGAAACACTGATTAGAATGCAGCTGCCTGTCATCAGGCATCCGGAAATTCAGGCTGAGAATTTTGATCGGCGCACAAAAAGCGCAAGGCCCGGCGGGAGGCATTACAAAGCACAACTTCTCCCCCGCGGCAAAAGAAAGCGCAGTTACTCGTGGAAGTGGTAATAAAGCACTTTCCTGTTTTATTTCAACGTTTGCCATTCATCCAGTGGAGGCTTTTAAGGCAGGGAGCCTTCAATTACAAAGGCTGTGCCGGCAGGCGCGACGGAATTACCGGTCTCTTTCATCAGGATATCCTCTTTAAGCACGTTCAACCGCGCATCAAAAAATACTATCTTCAGGTCTTTTATGACCGGGCCGTATCCCTGGTTTATGTTGGTAAATATTGTCCCGCCGGTTATACCCGGGAAGAGTATCAGCGTCTTCTCAAAATCCTTTTCTTCTGCGCCGGCAAAGCCCTGGTGGGCGTATTTCGACTCGGAGGCGAGGAGAATCCGCACGTCTTTGAACCGCACCTGCGGCCATTTGCTGTATGGGATGCGTTTTGTGCGTGATGACAGCTGGCCGAGAGAATAACATACAAAGCCCGTGATGACAATCAAGAACAGCACAACCGGCAGATATATTTTACGGCGTTTCATTAAAATCCTCACCCTCTCCTTAAATCCTCTCCCATCAAGGGAGAGGAAAAGAAATTTAATAGGCGTTCTTATAAATCTTAACAATGTCGGCGGGCTTTACCGGCTTGGGATTGTTTTCAATGGGAACGGCTATTTTCATGGCGTCTTCGGCAAGAGAAGCAAAGTTATCCGGAGAAATCCCGAGGTCTTTCAATCCCGGCATTTTAAATTTCTTCAGAAGGTTTTTCAGTTCCGTTATAAACCTGCCGGCTTTTTCTATATCACTGCCGCTTCCGATGTTCAATTCCTCGGCAATACGCGCGATTTTGGACGCAGACTCGGGCATATCAAACTCAAGGACGTACGGCAGAAGCAGGCCATTGCCCACGCCGTGGGCTACGCCGAAAACACCGCCTAGAGGATAGGAAATTGAATGGACGGCGGTTACTCCGGCATTGGCAAGCCCGACGCCTGCAAGAAAACTGCCGTAAAGCATATCGGCCCTCGCCTCAAGGCTATCTCCCTTTTCATAGGCAGAGGGCAGGCTCTTCCATATAAGTTTTATGGCGCTTAAAGAGACCGGTTCAGTTATAAAATCGGCCTTTTTGGAGACAAAACTCTCTATCGCGTGGCACAGCGCATCAAGCCCCGTTGAAGCGGTCACGGCAGGGGGGAGGGTGAGAGTCAGTACAGGATCCAGTATTGCCGTTTCGGGATATAAAAACCTGCTGTTGATGCCGCCCTTCTTTTTTTCGTCTTTTCTTATAAACACCGCTGTAAAGGTAACCTCGCTGCCGGTGCCGGCGGTAGTGGGAATCATTATCTTGGGAAGCCCGGGACCGGGCACCTTATCCAGCCCCTGGTAATCCCGGACACTGCCTTTGTTTGTTATCAGGACGGCGGCGGCTTTTGCCGTATCAAGGGTGCTGCCTCCGCCTATGCCGCATACGATGTCACAGCCGTTTTTTATCCCCGCGGCCGCGCAATCGTCGCCGGTCCCGGTTGACGGCTCTCCCATAAGCTCATCAAAAACGGAAAAAGCGATACCCTGTTCTTTCAGTTGTCTTTTTATGCCGGCGAAAATATCTGTTCCCGCGAAGTTTTTATCCGCAACAAGCAGGAGGTTCTTGCCGCCGAGGGATTTTATTACTTCAGGCAGTTGAGAGATGGAATTCTCTCCGTAGATAACCTGCGGATTGCACAGAAACTTAAATTTTTTTATCATGGCGGCTATTCCTTCTATATTCCTGCCATTGCGAGGTTTTTCCTGAACGGGTACGAGGGAAAGGCCAAAACAATTTCAGAGATTGCCACGTCGCTTCGCTCCTCGCAATGACAAGCAAAGACAGTGGCATAAATGCCACCGCTACAAAACATTCGACTCCCTTCAAAGAAGAGTAATGCCGAAGTGGGGAGTCGGCGCCCTCGCCTCCCGATACGGCTCGGGTCGGCCCCCCGCTGAAATTGCTCTTACTCATCGCAATTTCTGACTTCGCTCCAATTCGACTCCCTTCAAAGAAGAGTAATGCCGAAGTGGGGAGTCGAACCCCAACGGTGTTGCCACCACAAGGTCCTGAACCTTGCGCGTCTGCCAGTTCCGCCACTTCGGCAATTCTACACTGTTATATTTACGATGACGATTCAAATTATACTATATTTGCCGGGCCGTTACAGTTGTGCTATTGAGAAACACTACGCACGGTCTCGGCCCCGACAGCTCCAAGTGTGCAAATCCGGGCAAATGCGGGCCTCGGCTCCGCCACTTCGGCATGTATCAAATTTTACATATGGGCTATATGCAAAAAAAGATTGTCCAGCCCGAGTTTAACGTTTATATTATACCGCACCCTGCCCTTAAGCTCCAAAATCTTTTCTATGACATCCTCAAAGCCGGATTCGTTCCGGAATAAGCCGTCCGTTTCTGAATCAGCGTCAATCAACAACTCCGGAGCGATATCTTTTCTCTTGAAATATGCATCGCGGTAAATCAGGACAACCCTGCCGAGCCATTCCTCCACTTCCTCCCTTTCTTTGCCTTTCACCAGAGCGTCTATTGACTTAAACATGCCGAAAAAATTCCCGCTTCGCGCCTGCGTTAGGATTTCCGAGAATTGTTCGCCGGCAGATGCCATTTCTTCGCCATGCTCCGGCAGTATATAGTTAAGCCGGATTTTCTGGCATCTTGAAACTATCGTCGGCAGGAAAAAACTGATATTGCTGCTCGCTATAACCAGAACCCCGTGGGCGGGAGGTTCCTCAAGAATCTTGAGAAATGCGTTTGCGGCCTCATCTTTCATGTATTCCACGTTGAAGATGTAAACCTTCTTTTCTCCGGAATAAGGCGTAATGTAGATTTCTTCCTTCACGTTTCTCACGTCATCTATTGAGAGTATGCTTTTTGAAGGGACAACCCATTTCACGTCGGGGTAAATCCTTTTTTTGATTTTAATGCAGGCCTCGCACTCAAAACACGGAGAGGATTGCCTGCAGTTTAAAAGCATGGACAGGAAAACGGCGGTTTCGTCGCGCTGATTCTTGTTCCCGCCGCAGATGATATAGGCGCCCGCAATCTTACCCTGTTTTTTTGTTTTTACGAGAAACTCTCTGCTTTCCTTCAAATTCATTAATAAAAATCTCCCACTCTTTTATAATCTCCGCCTGCGTGCCTCCGGGCGTCTTTCTTTTGATAACCTTTACTCTGCGCCGGTGCCGTTTAGCAATCCGGAGGTATCCGTTCCTGACTTTTTCATGGAATCCAACCGACTCCCCTTCAATCCTGTCCCTCTCTTTTTTGTCCAGAACGCCGAGAAGGTTCTCGGCCGTGTCGTCTATCAGAAACGTTATGTCCGGCATAACGTCTGACGCGAAAGCGCGGTGGACATGCTCAATAAGTGGAACAGGAAGACCCCTGCCCCATCCCTGGTATGCAATCGTTGAGTCAACGTACCTGTCAAGTATAACGGTAGTTCCGTTTTTAACGCAGGGCCTTATCATCTCGCCGACAAGCTGTGCGCGGCTGGCAAGGTACAGAAACAGTTCGCAGAGTGGGGAAATTTCCGATTTTTTGTCCAGCAGAATCTTCCTTATCTTATCTCCGGCGTAAGTTCCCCCGGGCTCATTCAAAAGCACGACCTGCATCCCCCTTTTTTTAAGGCGGCTGTAAAACAATTTTGCCTGCGTCGTCTTGCCGCAGCCGTCAATACCCTCAAAACTTATTATAAGCCCTCTTTTTTTCACCGTGTATTTTCCCTCAATCAATGAATTTTATATAGATACTGCCCAGCGGCTCTTTTCCGTCTTTCGCTATAATCTCATATTTATCCGTTTCCCCTTCAACCGCCCAGTGTTTCATTATGCCGTCATAGGTAATCCGGTAGCCGATATCCTGGCTGTCGTTAAACCTCGCATTTCCTGCAAACCCCTTGAGGTCAGCCTTTAAGTTCTCCTTGTTTCCCTGCGGGTATTGAACCTCTTTTATCTCAAACGCCACGTTCTTTTTTATCTCAAGTTCATCCCCCGGCGCAACGGTAAAACTATTATTGCCGGCGATTATTACGACGTGAAAATCGGGTTCGTAAACAACAGCCTCGGCTTCGGGAGCATTCAAACCGCTTGCAGGACTTTCATTCGGTAAAACCCGGGCAGGATTAACTACCTGCGTCTCCATGATGGAGGGGCGGTTAGAGAAAGAAATCAGGCAGATGTAATATACATTGATAAGCAGGTATATCCCCGAAAGCGCTATGGCCGTTAGGAATTTCTTCCTGCCTATTTTCAGCATAATCGCCGAAAGAGTAAACATAACAAGCGCTATGCCCGTGTTGACAAGCGCCAAGATAATTTCCGGGTTGAACATATGCTACCCTCCCTTTTTTTCCTCGTATACGGAAATCCTGTTTTTCCCGCCGCTTTTTGAAGCAAAAAGCGCATGGTCGGCTTTTCCGATTATGTCTTCTTCCTTCTGGCCGTTTTCCGGGAAACTGGCAATCCCCATGCTCAGCGTAATATGCACCTCTTTCTCAATCTCTTCGTCATTTTCAAGGAATACGTGCTTGGATACGCTCTTTTTTATCCTTTCGGCCAGGGCTTTTGCCTCTACGCTTGAAGCGAAAGGCAAAAGGTAGGCAAATTCGTCGCCGCCGAACCTGCATACCATATCGGTCCCTCTGACGGTTGTGCATACAACCGAGGCAACCTCCAGAAGAATCGTATCCCCCTTGGGATGCCCGTAAGTATCCACGTAATTTTTGAAGTTGTCAAGGTCTGAAATCATGATTGAAACGGGGAAGCCCATTCTCCTTGCCCTGGCAAATTCCTCCTGCACCCTTTTATTAAAATACCTCCTGTTATAAAGCCGGGTCAGAGGGTCGGTTATGGATGCTTTGTTAATCTCTTCGTGGAGAATGGAGTTTTCAATTTCTATGTTCAGCTCCCTGAGAAATATATCCATAATATTCTTCATGTCCTCCAGTATCAGGGAGGCTTCTTTCTTTGATAATGCGGTAACGCCTATTATCGCAACCGCTTTAACCTTTTCATTTCCGATAACAGGAATTATCAGAATAGTCTTGCATTTTGCAAAATCATATTTTGGAAGCACGTCCCTTATCTTTTTGTCTATTTCCACAGGGATGCTGGCTGGGAAAAACGTCAGGAGGCGGCGTTTTTTTTCGTCAAGCTCGCCGTTATTGTCTACAAGAGCCGTGTTGACGTTAAGCGTGAGCAGTTCCCCGGAAGCATATTCCCTTAGTTTTTCGTCAAGAACGAGCATGACGCCCGTGGTCCCCCGGCAGAAATCCATGAGTATCTCCAGGCTCTGCTTCAAAATGGCGTCCGTATTCAATTTTGCGCTAAGCTTCATAAACGCCGCATTCAGGTCCTCAACGAGTTTTTTCTGATGGAAAAGCTGGCGGTAATAAAAACTTATGATTCTGAAAACGAGGAAAAGGAAAAAATAGGTGATTAGGAGAAGGGGCAGTATTATTCTCAAAACCTGCCTGACCGACATAACCGGCTCTATCCATGAAATGGCAAGAACCATTGAGAGAGTTACTATAATGAAAAGTAAAACCTCGGTCATTGCGAGTATTTTGTTTTTTACCATCATAATATGTTAATTTTTTTTCGCAAACATTGCAAATCAGACTGCGGGGATAATGACCCGGCTTGATTTTGAAAAACGGTTGTTGTATTTAATGAAATAGGGTACAATAGAAAAAGTAAAACCGAGTTTGTAGCGGTGCGATTCATCGCACGATTTTTAGTGGCATAAATGCCACCGCTGCACCACTATTCACTGATTTCAAACAAGGGAGGCGCCATGAGGAAAATATCGCTGGTTTTATTGTCAGCACTGTTTCTTGCGGGATGCGCTGTAGTGAATGTTTACGTCACATTTCCTGAGGAAAAGATACAGGAAGCCGCAGAAGACCTGCTTGCTCCTCCGGCAAAGAGCGAACCGGTAAGCAGTCTGAAGAAAAGTATATTTACCGGCACCGCCTACGCCCAGGAAGCGGTGGATGTCAGAAAGGAGATTAAAACGGATTCTCCGGTAATAAGAGCGGCAAAACAGAAGATGGACGGCTGGAGGGAAGAGCTGGATAACTTCAAAAAGGACGGCTTCGTGGGAGAAACCAATGATTTTTCGGTCGTAGTGAGGTCTCTGCCATCCGACAGCGCGGCTGCTTCAAGGGTTAAGAAGCTTGTATCCGATGAAAATGCGCAAAGAAAGACAATGATGGACGAGCTTCTCAAGATAAACAACGTGCCGCCCGGCGAAATGGAAAAGTTTAAAAGGATTTTTGCCGATACCATGAAGAAATACTCTCCCAAAGGCACGTGGGTTCAGTCCGAAGATTGGTACAGGAAATGAAGAAAGTCATTCTCTCGGGATGCGAGGCTTCTGCTGAAGGCGCCATAAGGGCGGGCTGTTCTTTTTACGCAGGCTATCCGATAACGCCCCAGAACAGGTTCCCCGAATATATGAGCGACCGGATGCCCGAATCGGGAGGGGTTTTCATACAGGCGGAAAGCGAAGTGTCCGCAATAAACATGGTTTTCGGCGCGGCGGCGGCAGGCGCAAGAGCCATGACATCGTCTTCCTCCCCGGGTATTTCGCTCAAGCAGGAAGGCATCTCTTACCTTGCCGGGTGCGAACTGCCCGCAGTCATAGTAAATATGAACAGGGGCGGACCCGGGCTCGGGGACGTAACTCCCAGCCAGTCTGATTATTTCCAGTCCACAAGAGGCGGCGGACACGGGGACTACCGGACAATCACCCTCGCTCCGTGGAGCGTGCAGGAAGTATATGATTTGACGTATCTTTCCTTTGACCTGGCCGACAAGTACAGGAATCCGGTGATTCTTCTTGCGGACGGCATGCTTGCCCAGATGCTGGAGCCGGTGGAACTGCTTGCGGGCAAAAAACGCCTGCCTAAAAAGAAATGGGCTCTTACCGGATGCAAAGGCAGGATGCCGAATTCCATAAAATCCCTGTTTTTGACGCCGGGGGTACTGGAAACCCACAACTGGAAACTCGCAAGGAAATACCACAGGATAAGCGAGAGAGAGCAGATTTACAACACCTACCTTTGCGCCGACATGGACATGCTTGTCGTAAGCTTCGGGACATGCGCAAGGATAGCTTTTGAGGCAATCAGGATAGCGAGGGAAAAGAACATAAAAGCAGGGCTTTTCAGGCCGGTTTCTCTCTGGCCGTTCCCTTCGGAAGCGCTTAAAAACATGGCGGAAAAGGTAAGAAAAATACTTGTCGTTGAAATGAACTGCGGACAGATGCTGGACGACGTGAAAATCGCGGTAAAAAACAACTCCCGAATCTTTTTCTACGGCCGGCCGGGCGGAGGAGTCCCCACTCCCGAGGAAATTCTGAAGGAAATAAAGAGGATTTAATCCATAATGAAAAAAAACGTCGAGTACCTGTACAAAAAACCGGAAAGCCTTACCGACGAAACGACTATTTACTGCGCCGGGTGCGGACACGGGATTATACACAGGATTATGGCGGAGGTTATTGACGAGCTGGGGATAAGGGAGAAGACCATAGGCATCGCTCCCGTGGGATGCGCGGTTCTTGCTTACGACTATTTCAATTTCGACGTGACCGAGGCGGCGCACGGAAGGCCGCCGGCTGTCGCCACAGGGATAAAACGTTCACTGCCCGACAGGATTGTATTCACATACCAGGGAGACGGGGACCTGGCGGCCATCGGAACGGCCGAGATTATACATGCCGCCGCAAGAGGTGAAAACATTACGGTAATTTTCGTCAATAACGGCACTTACGGCATGACAAAAGGACAGATGGCGCCCACTACGCTTCCGGGGCAGAGAACAACGACGACTACAAAAGGAAGGAATACTGCGGTACACGGCTTTCCCATCAGGGTATGCGAGCTTCTTTCAACGATTGACGGAACCGTTTATCTTGAAAGAACCAAGATAGATTCCGTGCCTGACGTGATAAAAACCAAGCGCGCGATAAAGAAGGCGTTCACCTATCAGATGGAAAATAAGGGTTTTTCACTCGTTGAGGTCCTTTCCAACTGCCCGACAAACTGGAAAATGCCGCCCTCGCAGTCATTTGAGTGGATACGCACGAAAATGGCAGAGTTTTTCCCTCCGGGCGTATATAAAGACGCGGGGGCGGGCAAATGATTTTTCTGCTGTTTCTGATTCTACTCCTCCCCTTTTTCTTTCTTCTTATACATATTGAGATAATACGGCTGGCTCTGGGCAAGATAGGGCTTTCTCCGGGTATAGCCCTTTTCGTGTTTTTCATGTCTCTCGCGGGGAGTTTAATCAACATCCCCGTATACAGCAGGGAAGCGACCGTATTTCATTCTCAAGGCGCCATGCCCCCTTTGATTTTTTTCAATCCTCTGAATATAGCCGCAGACGGCACAAAACAGATTATCGCAATAAACCTCGGAGGGTGCATCATCCCGCTTTTGCTTTGCATATATCTCCTGCCGAAGGCGCCTTTGCTGCAAACATTTTTCGCCACGGTGATAACAACTGTGCTGTGCTTCAGCATAGCCCGGATAGTTCCGGGGCGGGGCATAATAATCCCCGCTCTTGTTCCTCCCCTGGCGGCCGTTGCCCTTGCATTCATCTTTTCCCCGGGCAACAAGATACCCGTGGCGTATATTTCGGGGGTGCTCGGCGTCCTTATAGGGGCGGATTTACTGCACATGCCGCGCCTCGGCGGATATCCCGGAATGATGAGCATAGGAGGCGCAGGGGTTTATGACGGGATTTTCCTGGTGGGCATCATATCGGCCCTGCTCGCTTAGACTGCAATGTAATAATATGAAAAACTACGGAAATGCAATAAAAAACTGGCCTGACGACGAGAAGCCGCGCGAGAAGCTGTTGAAATACGGGGAGCATACACTCTCGGACACGGAACTGCTCGCCATACTTTTGAGGACAGGGATGAAAGGCGAAAGCGCCGTTGACATTGCAAGAAAGATACTGCAAAAATTCGGCAATTTCCGCAATATGAGCCACATCAGCATAACAAAGTGGAAGGAGATAAAGGGGCTGGGCGACACAAAGCTCTGCCAGATAAAGGCGGCGATTGAGATAGGAAGGAGGTTTGCGGAGACGGAGATGAAGCAGGAAAAACCGAAGGTCTCCAAACCCGAGGATGCCGTGTGTTTCATAATGCCGCGCATGCGCGATCTGAAAAGAGAGGTTTTCAAGGTGCTTATGCTGGATTCCAAAAACAGGATAACGGGAATAGAAGAGATTGAAGACGGAACGGTCAACCAGGCAAATCCCATCATACGGGAGATTTTTCATAAAGCTGTGGAAAACTTTGCCGCATCCGTCATCTGCGCCCACAACCACCCTTCGGGCGACCCGGAACCGAGCAGGGAGGACAGGGAATTCACAAAAAATCTCGTAAAGGCAGGCGAGATTTTGAACATAAAGGTACTTGACCATATAATAATAGGCGACAACAGGTATTACAGCTTCGCCGACCACGGCCTGATGGAGGGGGCGGATTAAAAATTCCATGGAAAAAATACTTCTGACCGGCTGCTGCGGATTCATAGGCAGTAAAGTCGGGGAACTTCTTCTTAAGAAAAACTGCCTGGTGCTCGGCATAGACGAGGTTAACGATTATTACGACGTACGGCTCAAGGAGTGGCGGCTCGCCCGTCTGAAAAAAAACAAAAACTTCACATTCATAAAAGAGGATATCGCTTCTCCCGGAGTCAGGAATGCCGTAAAAAGTTTTGGACCCGGCGCAATAATAAATCTTGCCGCAAGGGCGGGCGTGCGCGCGAGCATGAAAGACCCGTTCGTATACTTCAGGGCAAACCTTACGGGTACGCTGAACCTGCTTGAGGCGGCAAAAGAACAGGGTATAAAAAAGTTCATCCTTTCATCCACTTCTTCGGTTTACGCCGGAGAGGAGATGCCTTTTGACGAAGGGCTTGCCGTCAACAGGCCGATTTCACCCTATGCGGCTTCAAAAAAATCAGCGGAGGCAGTCTGCTATACGTACCATTACCTGTACGGGATTGACGTGACAGTCTTCCGTTATTTCACCGTTTACGGACCCGCGGGCAGGCCGGATATGAGCATCTTCCGGTTTATCAAGCAGGTAGATGAGGGCGTTCCGCTTACCCTTTTCGGAGACGGAACACAAAAGAGGGATTTCACATACGTGGAAGATATTGCGGAAGGGACCGTCAGGGGACTGAACCTGAAGGGTTTCAATACTGTCAACCTCGGCGGAAACAGTCCATATTCCATAAACGAGCTGATAGCGCTTATTGAAAAAGAACTCGGCAAAAAGGCGGCGATAGATTATAAGCCCTTTCAGAAAACGGACATGCTTGCAACCTGGGCCAACATAGAAACGGCGAAAAAACTGCTTGGATGGAAACCCGTTACAAGCCTTGAGGCAGGGATAAGAAAAACGGTTGAATGGTATAAAGAAAACAAGGAGTGGGCAAAGGACATCGCCCTGGTAGATTAATATACTGTAGCGGTGCAATTTATTGCACGGTTTTAGGGGAAATTAAATGAATATACTTATTACGGGAGGATGCGGCTTTATAGGAAGCCACCTTGCGGACAGGCTCATAGAGAAAGGGCATGCCGTATCCATAATTGACAACCTGTCCACGGGGAATATAAAAAACCTCAACGGAAAGGCAAGTTTTTACAACCTTGACATAAGGGATAAAAAAATCGGGCAGGTATTTGAAAAGGAAAAACCGCAGGCGGTATTCCATCTGGCGGCGCAGATAAACGTGAGAAAATCCGAAGAAGACCCTTTTCTGGACACCGACATCAACATCAACGGCTCGGTGAACGTAATCAAAAGTTTCCTTGACTCCGAAAAGCGGGGAAAATTCATTTTCTCTTCAACCGGCGGGGTTATATACGGAGATACGGATATCCTGCCGACGCCTGAAACAGTAGAACCGTTCCCTCTCTGTCCTTACGGGATATCAAAGCTTACGGTTGAAAAATACCTCGTTTATTTCTCCGCCTTCTACGGACTTCGCTATGCGGCGCTAAGGTATGGGAACGTATACGGGCCCAGGCAGAACGCCTATGCGGAAGCCGGAGTCATCGCCATCTTTTCCACAAACGTCCTTGAAAATAAAACGCCGACCGTATTCGGGGACGGCGAACAGACGAGGGATTTCATATACATTGAAGACGTGCTCAACGCAAACACGGAGATGCTGGAGAATGACATACAGGGTGTTTTCAACGTGGGCACAGGCGTGGAAACCAGCGTCAACCGGATATTTGAGCACATAAAAGCCGCGTCGGGAACGGATATTCAAAAAATACATGCCGGCCCGCGGAAGGGAGAGATAAAAAGGAGCTGTATCTCCCCAAAAAAAATAACAGGGGCAACCGGCTGGCGCCCTGCCGTTGAAATAGGAACAGGTATTAAGAAAACATTCGAATGGTTCAAATCTGCTGACAACAAAGCAACGTGAATTAATCAAGGCTGACGACTGCCTCCTGTTATTCATGTTTAAATCTCAATATGTGACCTGATTTTTCCATGGCAGGATTCGCCAAATTTGCACGCATGAGTAATTTCTGTTACAATAAAAATTAAGCGGTTGATTTTTTGCCTTGCGGTAACAATCCCAATCCATGTTTAATCAACATAAACTTTTTTTCGGACAATACACAGAAGGTAAATCGTGAGTGTCAATAAACATCTTTTTACATCGGAATCAGTCACCGAGAGCCATCCTGACAAGATTTGCGACCAGATATCCGATTCTATACTGGATGAAGTTCTCAAACAGGACAAAAACGGGAGGGTTGCATGCGAGGCACTGACAACGAGAGGCATGGTCTGCGTTGCCGGAGAAATAACGGCGGATGTTTTTCAGGCAAGGATCCGACCAAGGCCGACAGGTCTGCCTCCTACATGGCGCGATACCTTGCAAAAAACATAGTCGCAGCCGGATTGGCAAAAAAAGGCGAGATACAGATCGCCTGCGTGATAGGCATGAAACAGCCTGTTACGGCCATTTTGGAAGGGAAGCCGCAGGTTTCAATTGGGAGAAAACAGATTCGGTCAAAATCTTTAAAAAAGGAGGATGAAGCAAATGGATTATGCGATAAGAGATATTAGACTGGCAGACAAGGGCAGAGAGAGGGTTGACTGGGCTTTCCAGCATATGCAGGTCCTCAAAATATTGCGGGACAGATATGAAAAAAACAAGCCTTTCAAGGGCTTGAGAATCGGGTGCTGTCTCCATATAACCACGGAAACGGCAAACCTTATGGTAAACATCAAGAAAGCCGGCGCACAGGTATATTTATGCGCTTCCAATCCTTTAAGTACGCAGGACGACGTGGCGGCCTATCTTGTTAAAAAAGAAAAGATAAGTGTTTTCGGAAAACACGGCGACAGCAGAAAATCCTATTATGAAAACATAAAAAATGTTATGAAAAGGAAGCCTCATCTCATTGTTGACGACGGATGCGACCTTATATCCTCGTTCCACAGGGATGATTCGCTGGCGGGAAATATTATCGGTGCGACCGAAGAAACAACCACAGGGGTTATAAGACTGAGAAGTCTCGCAAAAAACGGCCTGCTTAAATTTCCCGTTATTGCCGTCAACGATGCAAACACAAAACATTTTTTTGACAACAAGTATGGTACAGGACAGTCGACAATAGACGGCATTTTGCGCTCTACCAATATTCTTGTCGCCGGCATGACTGCTGTGGTCTCCGGGTATGGATGGTGCGGAAGAGGCATAGCCGCCAGATTCCGCGGCATGGGTGCAAACGTGATAATTACCGAGGTTGACTCCCTGAGAGCGCTTGAAGCTGTCATGGACGGTTACAGGGTAATGCCCGTGTCAGAAGCGGCGGAAACGGGAGATGTTTTCATCACCTCCACGGGAAACACGTCGGTGCTGACAATCAATGAGATGAAAAAAATGAAAAGCGGAGCAATACTTGGCAACGCGGGGCACTTTAACGTGGAAATAGACCTTGCAGGCCTCAGGTCCGCATCAAGAAAAAGAAAGGTAAGAGAATGCCTTGACGAATATACTTTCAGAAACGGGAAAAAAATCTATGTTCTGGGTGAGGGGCGGCTTGTAAACCTTGCCTGCGCCGAAGGGCATCCGTCTTCGGTCATGGACATGAGTTTCGCCAACCAGTTTCTTGCGCTGAAACACCTGAAAGAAAACAGGGATATGACTCCCGAAGTTTACCGTGTTCCGGAGGACATAGACAAGAAGATAGCCGAACTGAAACTTGCGGGCATGGGGATCAGGATAGACAAACTCACGGCAGAACAGAAGAAATATGTCAATTCGTGGGATATGGGGACATAAACAATAAAACCGCCCGCAGCATCGGAAAATTGACTTTGGAAAGAAGGAAGCAGTACAATCTTAACGGCAGAAAATTCAACCAAACATGGTCCGGAACAGAGTAAAACTGCAAGTTAGGTTTGGGGCAAAATTGTGCTATAAGGTCTGACGATATACACTCTTTTCCATCTGATTATTGTATTAAGGATGTGCCCGGAATATACCGCGTAAGCGGAGAGGGTGGGAGTCGAACCCACGATCCGTTTCCGGATACGCGCTTTCCAAGCGCGCGCACTCGGCCTCTATGCGACCTC
>JAFGKM010000055.1 GCA_016928555.1 Candidatus Omnitrophota bacterium
AGGTGTTTACTGCTCTCCCTTATTATCTCCGGTATGGATTTTGACTCGTCGCTCATCGCTTTCACGTCAAGGTGCAGTTTCAGGTACGGGTTATTGATTTCCTCTATCAGCTCCGCCGCCTGCGCGGCCGTATTCATGAAATTTGTCTCCGTCCTTGCGAGCGGCTCAATGCACAGAGAAACATTGCGCTTTTCGCACTCAGGCAGAACCTTAAGCAGAACCTCCTTTACGTTTCCCTTTACCTCTTCGTACGTCTGCCCCTCTCCGATGTTTCTCTGTTTAGGCGAGCCGAAGACCATTATGTCGCCGCCTATGTCCGCTGTGAAATTTACCAGTGCGGACAGATAATCCGCCGTCTTCTCCCTCAGCGTGCGGTTTTTTGAAGAGACCGAAAGCCCCTCCGGCTTCGCCAGCAGCCAGTGCGTGCCGATTATCCGCACTCCGGAATCCCCGGCAAGTTTTTTTATCCTGCTTCTCTCTTCCCGGGATATCTGCTCAACGGAATCCGCAATAGTGAACGGCGCTACCTCAAGCCCCTCGTAACCCGCCTCCCTGACGAAAGGGAAAACCTTTTCAATGTTCCATTCCTTGAATATCTCACTGCATATTCCGAACCTCATAAAATGCCTCCTTTTTTTCTTCTCAGGAATGTAGGTATGTCAGTGTCCGGTTCCGGCTCGCGGTCATCCGGTGAAAGAGGCAGTTCCTCCGGCTTTTTTTCAGTGTGCTTCCTCATGATGCCCTCCGGCCGCGGCTTGCTACCGCTGATTCCCGTTGCAAGCAGCGTTATCTTTACCTCGTTTTCCAATTGCGGGTCTATAGTCACCCCGAGAATTTTTGAAGGGCAGGCTATCCGCGCCTGTATCAGGTTCATAGCCTCGCCGACCTCCTTAAGAGTGAGGTTTTTACTGCCGGTTATGCTTATCAGTATATTTTTCGCCTCCATCATGTCGCTCTTTTCTATCAGCGGGTCGTCAATAGTCGTCCTTGCGGCTGTCTCCATCCTTCCTTCGCCTTCTCCGCTTCCAAGCCCGACTAAACCCCTTCCCGCATTTTCAACTATTGAGCATATATCCGCAAAATCAATATCCAGAACCTTCTGCTTGTATATGAGGTCGGAAAGCGATGCCACCGTCCGCAGTATCCTCTCATCAACCTTGCCGAACGCATCCGGCAGGGTGATGTTCTCGTCAACCAGCTCATACAGCCGCTGGTTGGGTATGTGTATGAGCGTATCGACGGTGCTCTCAAGTATTTCAATCCCTCTCTTTGCATGTCCTATCCTTTTTTCGCCCTCAAATTCAAACGGCGTTGTCACAATGGATATGACTATCGCTCCGAGATCCTTGGCTATTTTTGCTATAACGGGCGAGCTTCCGGTCCCCGTGCCTCCACCTAAACCGGCAAGCAGGAAAACTATGTTTGCGTTTCTCAACACGTCCTCTATCTTGTCCCTGTCCTCGTTCGCCGCAAACTTCCCTTTTTCCGGGTCTCTGCCCGTCCCCCTGCCGTGCGTGGTCTTTTCGCCTATCTGCCTTTTCACGTCCGCCTTTGAGTACTTCAGAGCGTTGGCATCGGTGTTGAAGACGATAAACGTTACGCCTTCTATCTTGCCGGATATGCGAGACACTATGTTGCTTCCGGCATTGCCCACGCCCACAACCTTGACGTTTATGATTCCCGGCTCTTCCTCTTTTTCAACAAATTTTACCATTCTCCTGCTCTCCTTTCCCCCTCGCTTTTAATTCCTCTCCCTTGAAGGGAGAAGGTTGGGGTGAGGGTGGTTGTAGCGGTGGCATTCATGCCACTTTATTTGTGCGATAAATCGCACCGCTACAAACTCATTTACCACTTACCACTCGTTTCTCAGAACCACTTTCCCAGCAGTTTCTTCGCCTTCTCAATGATATCCGGCTTTTCCCTCTTTCTCTCCTGCTTTGACGCAAGCATCAAAAGCCCTATCCCCGTAGTAAACTCCGTCTGCTGAAAACTTTCGTCCATATTGAACATGCTCTTCGCCGAGGATGCCCTCGCCGGCAGTTCAAAAACGCTCTCCGCAAGGTCCGTTATCCCTTTCAGCTTAGCGCCCCCGCCGGTTATGATAACGCCTGCTCCCGTAGTATGCAGGAGCGCCGGTTTCTCAACCCTGTGCTTCACGAAATCCTCAAATATCTCCCTCATCCTTTCGTAGACTATCCGCGATATCTCCTCGACCCTTACCGTTCTTGATAGTTTACCCGAAAGATTGAATATCTCCACCGTGTCCGAGAGTGTTTTTTCTTTTTCAGAAATCATCTTCGGATAGTTGCACCACCCGTGTTTTTTCTTGATTTCCTCGGCAAACGCCACGGGCGTGTGCAGTCCCTTGGCAAGGTCTACGTCCACATTCCCGCTGCCTACGCGGATGGAATCTGTCATTATGATGCTTCCTTCCGAGAAAAATACGATGTCCGTGGTTCCCTTGCCTATGTCTATCAGCAGGCACCCGACCTTCTTTTCCTCCTCGGTGAGCACCGCTTCGGCCGCCGCCCATGAGTGCGGGTATACGTTTTCTATCTGAGCGCCGGCGTTTTTCACGCAGTCGGTGATATTGTGAAGCTGATTTATGTCAACGGTGATTATGTGGACCTTCATCTCAAGGGTATTCCCGTGCATCCCCACGGGCTCCTTCTTTATGCCGCTTAAGTCGTCAATCCTGTATTCCTGCGGTACGCTGTACAGCACCTTTCTGCCCGTGCCGTTGGCGGCTATGACGGCGTTTTTTATCTCGCGCTTGAGCATCTGGAAGTCCGTCTCGCCTATTTCCCTTCCCTGCGGCTCAATCGAAATTCTTTTGCTTATCAGAGAGCCCTTCAGGTGCCCCCCGCCTATCCCTATCGTAACCCACTCAATTCTTTCCCCGACGTTTTTTTTCAGGGACTGCAGGGTTGAGAATATGGAGTTGCTCACCTCTTCGCTGTCGGCTATCTGCCCTTTCTTTATAATGTCCTCGGGTAGAGTCTGCACGTCCGTGGCTATCACCTCAAGGCCGGTATCCTTCATTATGCCCGACAGCCCGAAAATCTTACCCGTCCCTATGTCAATTGCCGTGATTATCTCTTCATTCAGCACCATTTATCTCTACGTTCTCCTCCCCGTACTTCACAACAGGATTTTCAAACCGCAGGTCAATGTACTCCCACTGTACGCCCTTCTTCTCGCACTCCTCAAGAACTACCCTCAACTGCTCAAATTTTTCCTGCAGATAATCCCTTATGGTGGTTATCCTGCGGGAATCCCCGGCAGTTTTTAAAACTATCTCCGTCGGCTTTACTATATTCACGCTCTCAACGCCGAAATATTTCTGCAGATTGTTGAAATTATACCACTTTTCAAGTTCTTTCAAAACATCCAGTTTCCATGCGTCCTCTCCTTCAACCTCTTCCTTCCCGAGCGTCACGCCAGACACTCTCAAAAGCCCCGAAGAATCTTCCGGCGGGGCGAGAATTTTGCCGGAGCGGTCAACGAAAAAACTCCTTCCTGCGTATTCCGCAACAACCCACGGTCTGCGCAGGGTAACCTCTATCTCAATCGTTGACGGGTAAACCTTCCTCACCCGGCAGTCCTCAACCTCCCTTATCCTCAGTATCTGTTCCCTTAACCCGTCGGTGTCAAGGAAAAGCATGTTTCCGCCGGTCTGCATCTCCATAAACCCGGTTATCAGCTCCCGCGCATTGTAAGGAGTTATATGCACCTCCTTAACCCTGAACGTCTCCATATCCCAGAACAGAGAAGTAAGTATCCTTTTGAAATTCAAAGTTGCCAGCACAACGGCGGCGGCCAGCACAGCGTAAACCGCAATCCTTATCCTCTTCTTCCTTCTGGTCCAGATCTGCTGTCTAACATCACGCTTTCTTTCGTCTGTCTTTCTCATGGTTTTCCATCGCAAATTTGACTATTTTTTCGCACAGCGCCTCAAAGGAAATCCCTTTCGCCCTCGCCGCATCCGGCAGAAGGCTTGTTCCCGTCAGCCCGGGTATCGTGTTTACGTCAAGTATGTACGGCACGCCGCCCTTCACCATCATCTCCATGCGCGCAAATCCTGCGCACCCCAGAATTCTGTATGCCTCAAGGGCAACAGCTTCTATCTTGTTCAGCAGTTTTTTGTCCAGCCGCGCGGGTATGATGTGCGTGCTCCCGCCGGCCGTGTATTTTGCCTTGTAATCGTAAAAACCCGTCGGCGTCACTATCTCAATCACGGGAAGGGCGGATGGCTTTTCATTCCCGAGGATGCCCGCCGTAACCTCCGTTCCTTTTATGTACTGTTCAACGAGCACCTGGCCGTCAAGTTTAAATGCGTCCCGCACAGCCGCCTTCAATTCTTTCGTGCTCCTGACTATCTTTATGCCTATCGTTGAGCCGAGGTTGGCGGGCTTGACCACCGCCGGCAGAGAGAAGGGAAGTGAAATTTTCTCTCCCCTGCGCACCTCAACGAAAGCCGGCGTCGGCAGTTTATGCCGGATGAGCACCTTCTTTGTCAGAATTTTATTGAGGCACAATGCCGATGCGCGCACGCCAGAGCCGGTATAGGGTATGCCAATGACCTCCAGAAAACCCTGTATCACTCCGCCTTCGCCCATCCCGCCATGCAGTGCTATGAATGCGCATTCCGGCTGAACCTTCAGGATTTCCCTGAAGAAGTTTTTCTTTGCAGGGTCCAGCAGGTGTATCCTGTGCCCGCTTTTCTTCAGCGCATCCGCCACCGCCTTTCCCGACTTCAGGGATACAGCCCTTTCCGGGGACTCCCCGCCGTACAGCACCGCAATCCTCATTCAAACCTCCCTACCCAGTTTGTCATTGCGAGCGAAGCGAAGCAATCTCAACCAAATTTTCCTATTATCCTTATCTCCGTCTCCAACTCTACATTATACACTTTTTTAACCTTCTCCCTCACAAAACCTATCAACCTGTAAATATCCTCCGCCTTCGCCCCGCCCGCATTCACAATAAAATTCGCATGCTTCTCCGAAACGCGCGCCCCTCCTATGCCGTACCCCTTCAGCCCGCATTTTTCTATCATCTGCCCCGCAAACATCCCCGGCGGATTCTTAAACACGCTCCCCGCCGAAGGATACTCCAGCGGCTGGCTCTCCATCCGTTTTTTCATATTCTCCGCAATCTTTGCCTGTATCTCTTTCTTATCGCCTTTCTTCAGGTTCAGAGTTATGCTCAATATCAACACTTTTTCCAGCCCGCTTCCCCTGTACTTAAAATCTATATCCTGCTTGTGTATTTTCTGCGGTTGATTGTCGGCAAGACCCAAGACTTCAACCTCCTCAAGAACTCTGGATATCCACTCTTCCTTGAGCCCCGCGTTTAAGATTACCGCCCCTCCGGCGCTTCCCGGAACCCCCGCAAGAAACTCCATTCCTGCGAGCGAATGCTCAAGGGCTGTTTTAATCACCGTCTGTAGGCGCGTGCCGGCCCCGCATACTATTTTCTCCCCTTCAACAGTTATCTTATTAAGGTTCTGCGTTGACAGGACAACACCCGAGAAGCCTTCGTCGCTGATAAGGATATTTGTTCCGTTTCCGAGTACCAGCAGGGGCTCATGACTCTTTTCCGAGGCGGCTATTACCTCCTGCGCTTCTTCCCTGTCCGACGGAGCGGCAAAATACCTTGCCGGCCCCCCCGTCCTGAAACTCGTCATGGATGAGAGCGGCACCTTCTCCTCCACCTTAACCTTTCCCATCTCCATTTTTATCCTATATTTACGGTAGCCGCAGGTCTTCAGCCTGCGAACCAAATGTTACGGTAGCCGCAGGTCTTCAGCCTGCGAACCAAATGTTACGGTAGCCGCAGGTCTTCAGCCTGCGTAAGTTTTGTAGCGGTGCGATCCTGATTTACTATACATCAGGACATGTTTATCGCACTCTCATTGTTTGTCATCCCTGCCTCTTTTTCTACCCCCGCTTTTCCCTAAACTATACTACATCGCGCCCCTTTCATCAAGCACGCCCGCAAATAATAAACCTGCCGTCAAATTACATCTTTACTCTCCGTCTCCATCCCCCCTTTGTAAAAGGGGAATGCGGGGGGATTTCTCCTCATTGCTTGTCATCCCTGCCATTAGTGGCATGAATGCCCCCGCTATATTTGTGCGATAAATTGCACCGCTACAGTTCTGGATTCCTGCTTAAGACATGCAGAAATGACAGGCAAAAAAAGCAATGACAAGCGATAAGACACCGCTCACCCAAACCCTCTCCCACAAGGGGCGAGGGAAAGAAGTATTAGTAGAGGACTTGTTTGAGGTAGAGGCCGGATGCGGACGCGGTGGGGGGGGCTTTGCGGCGGTCCCCCGAGTTGATGATTGAGGGGATGGCTTGGAGGGAAAGTTTGCCTTTGCCGGCGTAGAGCAGGGTGCCGATGATGTTTCTCGCCATCTTGTAGAGGAATCCGTTGGCGGTGATTTCTATTGCGATGAGTTTTATTGAATTATCCAGGGTGAATTTTTCTTTTTTGATGGTGATTTTGTAGATGGTTCGCGTAGTGTTTTTTATTGCACTGCCTGCCGCCTGGTATGCCGAGAAGTCGTGCTCTCCAATGAAGTGAGCGGCCGCCTTTTTCATTTCTGGGATGTTGAGTTCTCCCTTTACGTTGCAGACAAATTCTTTCAGGAAGGGGTTTTCTTCCCCGCAGAGTATCAGGTACCTGTATGTTTTTCTTTTTGCGCCGTACCTGCTGTGGAAGTCGGGTTTTGCGATGGAAGCGGTTTTTATGCGGATGTCTTCCGGCAGGGTTGCGTTGAGGGCGTTTTTAATCTGTGCGGGTGCAAGGCGGGAGTCTGTTTTGAAGTTGGCGGTGTAGGAGATAGCGTGGACTTTGCTATCGGTTCTGCCGCAGCCGGTGAGTTTGACTTTTTCGCCGGTGATTGTTTTTATGGCGTGTTCAATGGTTTCCTGTACGGTGCGGCCGGATTTCTGGTTCTGCCAGCCGGAGAAGTTTGCGCCGTTGTAGGAGAGAGTCAGTTTTATGTTTTTGTTAGACATTTTTAATAGCGTGCAGCGTGGGGCGTTTAGCGTATAGTTAAAAGCGGGATTGCCGCGTCGCTACGCTCCTCGCAATGACAAATTGCGCAGGCTGAAGTTTATCCTCCGGAGCCTTGGCGAAGAAGGAACCTGCGGCTACCGTAAATTCAGGATGATACGGAAACAGGTTCGGGGAGTTCTACGTCAGTACGGAGGATGATTTTCCTCGGGCACTCCTCAATGCATGCGCCGCAGTTATCGCACTTTGAGTAATCAATGACCGCAAGGTTGTTTTCCATCGTTATCGCCGCCCGCGGGCATACCTTGACGCATTTTGTGCATGCGATGCATCCCGTCTTGCACGCTTTTATTACAACCGGCCCTCTGTCATGCGAGGAGCAGGCGACGTAAACTTTCTTGTCTGCAGGCGCAAGCTTTATGATTTTCTTAGGGCATTCGGTTACGCACTTGCCGCATGCGATGCATTTTTCCTCGTCTATTATCGGCAGTCCGTTCTCGCCCATGGTAATCGCATCCACCGGGCAGACCTTTGCGCAGTCGCCCATCCCGAGGCATCCATAGGAGCATTCAAGGTCGGTGCCGAACAGGGCATTGACTGCACTGCAGGTCCGCAGGGTTTTGTAGTCAAACTTCTTTTTCGCGTTGACTCCGCCCCAGCACATAACCCTCGCAACCTGTTTTTCCCTTTTTTTTCTTTCTATGCCGAGGATAGAGCAGATTTCGTGCAGGCTGTCTTCCTCAAGCATGGCGCACTTCTGCGGTTCAACCTTTCCTTCGGCCAGCATTTCCGCAAAGATACTGCATCCGGCATATCCGCAGGCGCCGCAGTTGGCGTTGGGCATGAGCTCGTGGAGTCTCGCCACGATGGGGTTTTCTTCGGTTTTGAACTTTATGCTGAAGTAGGTCAGAAACGCGCCGAAGATGAGTCCCAGTCCTCCGAGAATTATTACCGGTATTAACATTGTATTCTTCTCCTTAATCAGCGGGGGCGGGAGGCTTTATAGAGGCAGTAAGCCATCAGGTAAATGATAATCCCCCACGAAAGAATCATGAAGACCAGTCCGCTCGCCCTCATTCTTTTTCTCCCTCCGTTTTTTCCTCTCCGTTAATTTCAAACAGAGACTGCGGCATGTAATCGGGTTCTTTTTTCCTGTCCCATGCTTTTTTGACCATCAGGCATATTACGAGAAAAAGCCCCAGAAGGATAAACCTCGTTATGAGTATAAAGGGAATATTCTCTTTCGCCGCGCCCTTGAGAAGCAGTGTGGGGATAGCCTGCTGGTATGTCCACAGCCCGAGTATGACGAGAAGAAATACGGGCGTTATGTATTTTATGACGAATCTGTAGACGCTGGGTATCTTTATGTCCGAGCCGGAGTGCATCTCCTCCCAAGCCTTGTCTATGCCGAATACCCATGCGAAGAGGATTGTCTCCACGGTTGCAAATACTACGAGGGCGAATGTGCCGCCCCAGAAGTCAAGTTCGTCCACGACGCCTTTCGCAAGGAAGAATATGGCGAAATGCGAGAGGATGAAGCAGGTTATACCGAATATTGCCGCCGCTTTTTTGCGGGAGATGTTGAACTCGTCTTCAAGGAACGCCACCGCCGGCTGTGCGAGCGATATTGAAGATGTTATGCCGGCGAGGAAGAGCAGTATGAACCAGAAGAAGCCGAAGAGCGTCCCTGCAGGGAATGTTTTCAGTATCAGGGGCATGGTGACAAAACCGAGGTCAAACGCGCCCTGCCCGGCAATTCTTCCGATGCCTGCCGGCCCGAAGAAAACGAAGGCGGCGGGGATTACGATGCTTCCGCCGATGACGACCTCGGCGAATTCGTTTGTGCTTGCCGCGGTGAGCCCCGAGAGAAGGACGTCGTCGTTCTTTTTAAGGTAGCTTGCGTATGTGAGTATGACGCCTATGCCTACGCTGAGCGTGAAGAAGACCTGCCCTGCGGCGGCAAGCCATACGCGCGCATCCTGCAGTGCGGTGAAGTCAGGGTTCCAGAGGAAGCCCAGCCCTCCCGCAGGCGTCCAAGACGGGTTTACCGGCGAGCGGAGCGTCAGCACGCGCACCATGATTGCCAGCGCAAGCACAAGCAGTGAGGGGAGCGCAATTTTGCACAGGCGCTCTATGCCTCTCCTTATTCCGAACACTATTACGAGTATGTTGAGCCAGAATGTGGCGAGGAAGAAAAGGTATGCGGTCTTTATCCCGGAGAAGTACTCGTTGTGCAGTATTCCCTGGTAGCCGCGCAGGAATGAGACCATGCCCGCCTCGTCGGTTATGCCGGCGTACCTGCCGGAAAGCGCAAAGAAACTGTACCCCAGAAGCCACGATTCAATGTAGGTATAGTAGATGAATATTACCACGGGGCCGAATATGCCGATGACTCCGAAGTATTTTATGAACCTGTTTTTGCGCCAGAGAGAATGGAAGATGCCCGGGGCGGTGCCGTGCTCAAAGCCGCCGCCGAAGCGGCCTATCGTCCACTCAATCCACATAAGCGGGATGCCGAGAAGGAGGAATGCGACGAAATAGGGTATCATGAACGCGCCGCCGCCGTTTTTTGCCGCCTGCACGGGGAAGCGGAGAAAGTTTCCCAGCCCCACCGCGCTTCCGGCCACGGCAAGGATAATACCCGTTTTACTGCCCCAGTTTTCCCTTTTCATATTTTCTGTTTTTGCAGCTGCGGCATTTATGCCCCGAAAGGCCGTGCGATGAATCGCATCGCTGCAATACCCCCTAAATCCACCCTGACCCTCCTTTGCTAAAGGAGGGTATTAAATGTCATCCCCCCTTTGCAAAGGGGGGTACGGGGGGATTTGGTGAGGTTATTACATATTGTCCAGCGCCTGTTTGAGCCAGGAGACGGATTTTTTATATCCATCCGCCCCTTCCTTGCCCTCGTACTCCACGCACCATACGCCATCGTAGCCGGCGTCCTTGATTATTTTTATCGCGCCGGTTAAAGGTATCTCGCCTTCGCCCAGCACAGTTCCTTTGTATTCCTCCCTTGACCCGGTACCGTCTTTTATGTGCGTATGAAATGCGTAGGGTGCTATCTCTTTGTATATATCCCTAAGTTCATCCACCTTGTATCCGTACCATCGGTAGTTCATGGTGTCAAGGTTGGCGCCGAGGTGTTTTGATTTCACGGTTTTGAGTATATCGGTCTGGAAGGCGATGTTGTTTGTCACCGTGCCGTGGTTGTCCAATGCAAGGTAGACGCCCTCTTTTTCCGCTATTTCCGTGGCTTTTGAGACGCCTTTTATTACAAGGTCCCTGTAATCTTTCTCTGCGACCCCTCCCTTGGGCCAGCCGCCGTCAATCCTCAACTGGTTGAATCCGAGGTCTTTTATCATCCTGCACATATTTCCCACCATCCGCACTTGTTTGTTGATATCCTCTTCTGTTTTCTGCAGAAAGTCGCTGCCCGAAGATATCTGGGAAATACTTATCCCGTATTTCTGCAGGAGGGCGGCGGTTTCTTTGACGGCGTTTTCCGGCTTTTCAATGTCGGGCCATACGTCTTTCCTCTGCAGTTCTACGTATTGGACTCCGTTCTCGCCGCACCATCCAAACAATTCTTCAACGGAGAAGTTTGAAATGTTATAGTTGATGACGCCTATTTTGTCCATGGCTTCCTTTTTATGGATTCCTGCCTAACATTCGCAGGGATGACAAAAAAGTGGCATGAATGCCACCGCTACAATACTCCCTAAATCCACCCTGACCCTCCTTTGCTAAAGGAGGGGACTCCTAACCCCCCTTTGCAAAGGGGGGTACGGGGGGATTTCATGTAAAAAGTTTCGCAATGAAGCTTTTCTTTACGCTGATTGCTTTATACGGACATACCTCAAAACAGCACAGACAATTTATACACTTTTTTCTGTCAAATTTCAAGTCTTTTGAGATTGCCTTCACGGGACATACCTGCACGCAGGCGCGACATTTCCTGCATTGTGCGTAGTCTATCACGGGCATGGCTTTGAAGTGTTTTCCCAGCAGGCCGAGCAACGGCCTGAACGCCCTGTTTGATATGACCGCTCCGGTGCGCCTGCCCGGTATGTCAAAATCTTTCACGGGGACAAGTTCATCTCCCGCGAGCTCAATTTCAGGAAGTCCGTACCTTTCCCCGTATATCTTCAGATACGGGATATTCTCCGGCTTGATGCCGATGATTTTACAGCAGGCGATATCAACGGCTACGGCGTTTCTGCCGCCTATCAGGTATCCTGTATCTCTCAACTTTCCTGCGGCCGGCCCGCTCCCTTCCATTGCCACAACTGCATCTACGAGATTGAATGATACGTAATCCTTCACCGCATGGTAATAAACCGCAAGGAATTCGGAGAAATGAAGGGGGGATACGAAGATGCTGTGCAGGACGCTTTTCCTGAACCCGGGGATAAGCCCGTAGAGGTTTTTCATTGCGGCGGTGAGGATTGTCAGCCCGTGCGTTTTCAGTTTGGCGATGTTTATGAGGCTGAATTCTTTCAGGTAATCGGTTACAGGCACTTCCGTCCTCTCCATTTTCCTCCCCCTTGATGGGGGAGGATGAAGGTGGGGGTGAAGGTGAATATCAAGCATGAAAGAACTGCTGAATTTCACCAGAGGCGCGCCGGTTTCTTCTGAAACCTGCTTATACCCGCATTTGTCCCAGTAGAGCTCTGCCGGCTTGTTGATGTTTGCCGGGCTGTCGCCTATGATTTTCTCCGAACTCTTGAAATACCTTACGGCGGCTTCAACGACGGCGGGATGCGTAGTCACGCCTTCTTCGGGAGTCCGCGCCGAAAGCATGTTCGGCTTGAAGAGGAGTTTTCTGAATGCATCTTCGCGTATATCACAGAGCGAAAAAATTTTTACGACTGCCTCCGCCACAGCCGCTTTATCATAAGAACCGCATTTTACCACCGCAACTTTTTCTTCCATAACCGTAGGATTATAGCATAATTTGCCGTTTGACACACAGAAGTGTTTGTATCTATAATGGGAGGAACATGAGGAGGTTTTGATGACAGTAAGGGAAAGATTTCACGCGGTGATGAATTTCAGGCTGTTTGACCGCCTGCCGGTGATAGAGTGGGCAGGGTGGTGGGGGAAAACTATTGACCGCTGGCACACGGAAGGACTGCCTGCGGAGCTGACTGATTGTTACGAGATATGCAAGTATTTCGGTTTAGACGTTTACAGGCAGGACTGGTTTGAAATTATGAAAAAGACGTGCCCCGGGGCGATAAGGAATATTTTATACGATCAGCAACTCCCTGGGCTGGTAAAAAACGAAAAGGACTATGAGCAAGTAAAAGAGCATCTTTTTCCGGATGACGCCATTGACGAACGGGTATGGGAGAAACGCGCAAAAAAGCAGAAATCAGGGGAAGAGGTTCTCTGGTTTTCTTTTGACGGTTTCTTCTGGCTCCCGAGGAAACTTTTGGGTGTTGAAAAGCATCTTTACGCGTTTTACGACCAGCCGGAGTTGATGCACCGCATAAACTCCGACCTTGCCGAGTGGATCATAAAAACAACGGAACGGCTGTGCAATATCTGCGAGCCGGACTTTATGACCTTCGGCGAGGATATGTCTTATAACCACGGGCCGATGCTTTCGAGAAATCTCTTTGACGCCTTCATGAAGCCGTATTACGAAAGGGTTCTGCCGGTAATGCGGAAGAATAACATAATCTCAATAGTGGATTCCGACGGGGATGTCACCATACCCGCACTCTGGTTCAAGGATGCGGGGATAGACGGCATCCTCCCGCTTGAGAGGCAGGCCGGAGTTGACATAGCAGTTCTGCGGGACATGTATCCCGACATGCGTTTTATCGGGCAATTTGACAAGATGGTGATGAACAAGGGCGAAGCCGCCATGAGGAAAGAATTTGAAAGGCTTCTGCCCACCGCGGCGAAAGGCGGGTTTCTTATCAGTTGCGACCACCAGACTCCGCCCGGGGTTTCCTTCAATGACTACAAGCTGTATGTGAGACTCTTCATGGAGTATGCGGATATTGCCGGCAAGATATCCCGTTCCCCCTCATCCTGAACCTTCTCCCCGGCGGGGAGAAGGGAAAAGGAAGGTTACAGGGCGGCGATGGCCATGAGTTTCTGGCCGTAGGTAATGTACGTTCTGTACGTTACCTCGGGGTCCCCGACCTTGCCTTCGTGGACGACGCTCGCAAGGTGCGGCTCTATGGACACAAATCCGCCGTACCCGTCTTTTTTAAGTTCGGCCATGACTTCCTTTACCTTGGCATCGCCTTCGCCCGGATAGGTCGCCCTGTGTTTTTCCCCCTCCATGCGGTAATCCTTGATGTGGACGTAGCAGAGGTAGGGTTTTACTTTTTTATAAGATTCAAGTGCGTTGCCGCCTGAATAGTAAACGACGTTGCCCGTGTCAAACAGCAATTTGAACGCGGGAGAGTTGACTTCTTCCGCCATACGCACCATCTTGTCCGCCGGCTCTCCCCATCCGCTGCAGTTTTCGTGTCCGAGGATGATGTTGCCGTCCTCGGCCATCTTCGCCAGTTCCTTCATACGGCGTATGGCTCCTTTCCCCCATTCTTCGTCGGTGAGCGGGTTTTCCTTGTTGTTGGGCCATGACATTACGCGTATGTATTTTGTATTGAACCTGTGCATCCTGGGAATCGCCCTTTGCAGTTCGTCAACGTCCTTTTTGAAGTCCCCCGAAATCTCGGTTGCCCAGTTGCCTATACAGCTTGAAAAACAGGACACCTTAAGCCCCGATTCGGTTACCTTCGCGTATACCCTGTCAAATTTTTCATCTGACATCATCGTGAGGTTTTCGCTGTCAACGTTGCGTATCTCCAGATATTCCCACCTGAGTTCCTTGTGCGCCTTTATCTGTGTTTCTATTGCCTGTCCCGCTTCGTCGCTTATCCCCGAAAATTTCATTTTCTTTTCCTCCTCTGTAAATCCTCCCTAACCCTCCTTTACTAAAGGAGGGAAATATTCTATCCCCCTTTGACAAAGGGGGGTATTGGGGGATTTTGATTCCTGCCGCAACTCTTTTTCCGAACAGTTTATACCAAAATCTGTCTTATTGCAATTGTTTTGTTCTTTGTAAGGTGGTATAATGAACTCGTGAAAACTGAAAAAGAGTATCTCCTCAAATTTCAGGTTCTCCAGAGAATAAGCAATTTCATATCTTCAATAAGCAGCCTCCATAAACTGCTCACCCTTATAATGGAAGAAAGCAAGAGCATCCTCAATGCCGAAGCGAGCTCCCTTCTTCTTTACGACAGCAGGGAAAAAGTTCTTTTTTTTGAGGTCGCCACGGGAGAAAAGGGCGGCGCCGTCAAGACGATAAAGTTGAAACTGGGACAGGGGATTGCCGGCGTCTGTGCGAAAGAAAAAAAGACAATCAACGTGAAGGATACCGCAAAAGACAAGCGTTTTTTCACTTCCGCAGACAGCAAATCGCACTTTAAGACAAAGAGCATACTTGCCGTACCTCTGACGGGAAAGGGCGGGAAGCTTCTCGGAGTGCTTGAAGTGTTGAACAAGAAAGGCGGCAGGCCGTTTGACAGGAAGGATGAGGAGTTGATGGAGATTATAGCCGGCGAGGCGTCTCTTGCCGTGGAGAATGCCCAGCTTTACATAGAGAACATGAAAAGCGCAAAGATGGCCGGCGTCGGGGAGACGATGCTTTCGCTCTCCCACGACATCAAGAATATTCTCAATGGGCTTACAGGCGGCATCTATCTTCTGGACGAAACCATGTCTTCGGTGCAGGGTGAGTACGTTCAGGACGGATGGAACATAGTGAAGACCAACGTGAACAGGATTTCCGAGCTTATACTTGATATGCTCAATTACTCTTCAAAGAAGAAGCCGCTCTTCCAGAAGGTTGAACTCGGGAATTTCATAAAAGACACGGTGAGCGTTTACGAGGAGAAGCTGAAAGAAAAAAAGATTTCGGTTGAATACGCTTTTGACAGCGGCTTGCAGGAAGTTATGATGGACTCTACCGGGATGAGCAGGGTACTCCTCAACCTCTTCAGCAACGCCTATGAAGTTGTACCCGAGGGTTCCGGAAAGATACGGCTGTGCACTGAATGTATGCCCGGTAAGGGATGCTACAGTTTGAAGGTGGAGGATAACGGATGCGGGATTCCTCCGGAAAACCTGAAAAAGATATTTGACATATTCTTCTCTACGAAAGGACACAAAGGAACCGGGCTTGGGCTGGCAGTCGTCAAAAAAATAGTCTCCGAGCACAAGGGGACTATTGACGTGGCTTCCGAGCCGGGGAAAGGCACGGTTTTCACTATTACCGCTCCGACGGACCCTGAAAATGCCTCTAAAAAAGCAAAGAGTTAAGCGGAACGTCCTTGTTCTCGCCTTTGCCGTAACCGCCTTCTTTTTTCTCTTCTTCCGCATGGATATATTCAGGCGGGTTGAGAACATCACCTACGACTGGAGGATGAAAACCCTCCGGGACAAAGAGCCCGCGGGAAGCATCGTCCTTGTTTTCATCGGAGATGACACGCTCAGCAGTCTGGGCGAATGGCCCCTGTCAAGGCAGTGGTACGCCGGGCTGACTGAAATACTTAAAAACATGGGCGCGCGGGCTGTCGTTTTTGACATTCTTTTCATAGACAGCCGCGATGCCGACGCGGAGTTCGCGCAGGCGATGGAATATGCCGGCAACGTTGTCCTCCCTTTCTATTTTGACCGCCCCGAATCCAAAGGCGGAATCCTCCAGTCTGAAATGATGGCCGAACCGGTGAAGGAACTGAAAGAGCATGCGCTGTCGGCGGGTTTCATAAACATACTGCCGGATACCGACGGCGTCATAAGAAAATACCCGCTCTTCATAAAGCATAAGGACAAGACGTACAATTCCCTCTGCGCCGCTCTGCTGGAGGACGTTATGGGCGCATCCGTAACCTCCGAGGACAGGGACGCTTTTGAATATGAAATAAACGGGGAAAGGAAGACGGTGCCCCTTGCCGACAACTATTCCGCTTATCTGAATATTTATCCCGACCTGAAAAGATTTCCGAATTATTCCTTTGTGCAGATTTTCCAGTCCTACGTTGAATTGGTGAAAGGAGGCGAGCCCATTATACCCGGCAACGCTTTTGAGGATAAGATTGTTATCGTCGGTTCAACGGCAACCGGCGCCGCGGACAAGGGGGCTGTATCCGGGGCCGCAAACTACCCTCTTATGGGCATCCATGCGAGTTTTCTGGAGAATTTTCTGAAGGGAGAGTTCATAAAAAAGGCCGGTCCGGCGGAGAATTTTCTCGTTCCGCTCGCTTTTTCTCTGACAGCCGGACTTGCGGCCGTTTCCTTTTCGCCCCTCGCCGGCATTCTTTTTGTCATTATTCTCGCCGCCGTTTTCGTGGCCATTGCGTTTACGTTATTCACCTTCCAGTTTTTCTGGATAGACATACTTCCGGGAGTTTTGTCCGTTTTCTTTGTTTACGGGATACGAATCCTTGCAGGTTTCATAGCCGAAAAAGAGGAACGGCTGAAAGTAAGGAATCTTTTCAGCCGGTACATATCCCCTACGGTAATGGATAAACTGCTCGGTTCGGGCGAAGACGTCCTGCTGGTGGGCGAGCAGAAAATCCTCACGGTGCTTTTTGCCGACATACGCGGCTTCACGTCTTATGCCGATGCGCACTCGCCGGAGGAGACAGTTGCTTTCCTCAACAGGATATTGAGCATACTGTCCGAAGCTGTTTTCAAGTTCGGAGGGACGCTGGACAAGTTCATAGGGGATGAGGTTATGGCGATATACGGCGCTCCGGTGGACGACCCTCTGCATGCTGTCAATGCGGTTTTGTGCGCGCAGGAGATGATGCGCAATATGAAAGTTTTTGAAGGAAAGGTTAAAATAGGCATAGGGATAAACACGGGGGAGATGATTATAGGGAATATCGGCACTGCGAGAAGGATGGACTACACCGCGATAGGGGATGCGGTGAACGTTGCCGCAAGGATTGAAGGGCTTACCGCCGGCGATGAGATACTCGTGGGAGAAGGGACGTACAAGATGATATCAAAGGAAAACATACCCTGCGAAAAGGCAGGGACGTTTAATGTCCAGGGAAAAGGGGCGGGGCTTGTAATTTACCGTGTTTTGTGGAACGTTTGATAATAGATGTTTTTGTAGCGGTGGCATTCATGCCACGGAAAACCGTGCGATAAATCGCACCGCTACATTATCGGCAGCCGCAGATTCCTCCTACGCTAAAGACTATGGAGGATGAACTTCAGCTTGCGGGGGAGTTGTCTTTCCCCTCCTTTTGCAAAGGAGGGTCGGGGAGGATTTTGAGAGGTTTATGGAGGTGGAAAATGAACAGGACTAAATTGTTATGCGCAATTATGGCGGCTGTATTTTCTCTGTGCGCTGTCTGCTGGCCGGCGGACGATGCAATAATTCTCGCGGACAAAAAGGGGAAGGTTTATTTCTGGGATTACTCAAAAAAACCAATGCCGGAGCCGCCCCTGAAATCCGCCATTGCCGAGAAGACTTATATCGCTACGGGGAAAGACTCCAGCGCCGTGATAGCTTTCGGGAAGAAGGCCGTTGTCACCCTTGCGGAGAACACTTCTTTGCAGGTTCAGCGCTCGCTTTTTGACGAAAAGAAAGAGATAAAAGCGGTGAAGATTGACGTGCGCATGGGCAAGATATGGTCTATTGTGGAAAAACTGCCGGCCGCCGAGGCAAAATTTGAGATAGAAACGCCCAATACCCTTGCCGCCGTCAGGGGCACCGTCTTTACCGCCGGGTATACGCCGGCGAACGACTCAACAATGGTGGGCGTAGTTTCAGGAGAGGTCGGGGTTGCCTCAACAAAAATCGCCGCATACGTGATTCTCAAGGAGAACATGTCAACCGTTGTCGTGGCAAACGAAAAGCCTGTTGACCCGCGCGTGCTGGAGGAAAGAGAGAAACAGGAGTGGGAGCAGTGGAAAAACAGCATACCGTTTTCCGAGATAGGCATAGTGGGCGGCATAGCGGAAATAAATGCGATTCAGACACAGGAAGCGGCGAGGATTGTCAGGGAGCTGGGCATTGCTAAAAAGGGCTCGGGAAAGGTAATCAAGGATTTTGAGGCGATAGAAAAAGCCATAACCCTTTTCTATGCCGATACGCGGCAGGTGCCGGGGAAACTCAAAGACCTGCTGGAAAACCCGGGAATTGAAGGTTGGGAAGGGCCCTATATCGGAGCGGGAACAACCTTCATGGACCCTTACGGCAGGCCGTACCAGTACAGGAAAAATTTGAAAACGCCGGGCGGAAGGGAGTATCTGGAGCTTTCAACGTTCGGGCTGATAGGTGCGGCAGGGGACGAATACGGGAAAGAGAAGAAACTGATATTTATTGGCGACCTTAAGAAAAAGCTTCAGCAGTAGTTTTTTTAAGCGAAGTATTTTGCTTTTTTACCCTCGCCCCTTGCGGGAGAGGGTCAGGGTGAGGGTAATTGTAGCGGTGCTCCGCCACTAATACGTAGGCGGACTGACGGATTTATCGCACTGTTTTTCATGGCATGAATGCCAGCGCTACCGTATAATTGCGAGCAAAGTTACCCGAGGCTTTCAACCTTTTCAACCAGCAGTTTGACGCTTCCCGGTTCTTTATGGATGTAGTGGGTATTGGGCGCTTCCAGTATTTTTGTGTTGAACTGCTGTCTTGTAAGAGCGGAATAAAAGATTATGGCTGTGGTCTTGTATTCAGGCATTTTCCTCATGTAATCCCCTATGTTTCCGCCGTAACCCATGTTCATAAGATCAATCACTGCCGCATCAATGGGCGGTTTCTCCCTCTGAATGTCCGGCATCGCCCTTGCGGCGTCCGTATATTCAAGCACGTTGTGCCCGCGCCTTTTGAACTCAATTGCAATCAGTTTTCTTATGATATCGTCGTCTTCCACTATAATTACGTTAAGTTTTCTGACGTCTTCCTTTTTGATTTCCTCTGTCATGTTCACCACCCCCTCTCGTTTATCACGCGGCAATTCCAGTTTTGTTTGTCATTGCGGAGCATGTTTTCAATGCTGAAGCAAGCTCAAGGGATTGCCGCTAAATATTCACCCTCTCCTTTTTCTTGCCCTGGGGGGCTTCGGTCAACGGGCTCACCGACTCGCCCTCAGTGCTTGCG
>JAFGKM010000056.1 GCA_016928555.1 Candidatus Omnitrophota bacterium
TATACAGGGATAGAACCCAGAAAAGGCGGACTCAACAAGATAAAGAGGATACTGGAAACTACGGATGACGGGTACATAATGGTGCTTTTGTGCAGCTGGGGAAGCTGGGCGGACTATTACGTTGACGAAGGTTTAGTGGGCGACCAGGGAGGCTTCATAACCGGCCCTGAGCTTAAGGCCTTTGTTCAAAAACTGCATGACATGTCCCCGCGGATAAAGGTCTGCATATACACGTGGCCGACAAGCGCCTCCTATGAAGCCAGAATACTTGCCAGGCATCCGGAATGGTTCCGCATGCGCGACAAGGAAGGCAATCCCTCTTACCAGTTCCCGGGATTATCTCCGAATTACAGCGCAATGTTTGAACTGGATGAATGCCGCAATGAGATACTCCGCCAGTATGACCTGATATTTGAATACCTGAACGTTGACGTTGCAAATATAGACGGAGGGAAAACCTATAACCTCATTAACTGGGATACGGGCGATATTACCCGGGATTACAATTGTTACGACTTTTTCCTCGGAGTGAAGAAGATAGCCGAAAAACACGGCCCCGACAAGATGCTGTTTCTCAATGGCAGGGGAAGTCCTTACGGGGATATTAATTTTATTGAGGCGCGGAGCCAATTGCGCGCGGGTTACTGGCGCAACTTTGCCGGAATGGGACTGGGCATAGAGGCTTTCCTTAAGGGTGCAAGGCCTGAGGGCCGCATAATACCCCTATACTGGACGCCTCCTCTGGCGCGCGACTACGTAAACAGGACAATTGCGCTGGGATGGATTCCTTCTATGACCTACGTGGATGAAATTGAACAGCGTCCTTTTGTCACCGCCGCCTATGAAATTGGCAGTCTCAAGACGGTCAATATAAAGTACTCCCCCGACTGGAAAAAGGATTCTTCCACAAAGATAGAATCATATCCGATGAGAAGGGATACCGGCGAGTATCTGCTGTCTCTTATAAATAACGAGGATAAAGCAAAGACCTTTGAGGTGCAGATTAACCTCTCCTCGCTTGAACTGGACAAAAACAGGAATATCACAGTATGGGGATACAGGGTGGCTAATGCCCTGGAATTCAAGGGACAGACTTCCGAGAAAGTCGCAAGGGAAATATACAGAAAAACAGGCTGGAAGATGGACTTGGTGGCTGAACCGGAACTGCTCTACCTGGGCAAACATACAAACGACATAACCCTGAAAATGCCCCTCAACCCGCTTGAACTTACGGTTATTCAGATAACGGACAACTCCGCAGGCCTGTATTCAACCGACGGACTGCCTCGCAACTTCTACCTTGCCGGGCAGAAGGGGATTACTCTGACGGAAACCGCTTCCGGCATAAGGATAGACAGCGACAGGGAAGAAGCGGAAATCCTAATCTTCGTCCCGGAAGGCAAAGAGGCGAAAAGCATAAAAGTGGACAAAAGGGATGCTGATTACGAACTGGTAGATATAGCTGGAAACCTTATGCCCGTACTCAAGGTCAAGAAGGGCAAGGGACAGGTTCTTGAGGTTGCGCTGGGCGATACGGCCGGCAAAAAGCCCGCTGGGAAGATAAGAAAAGAACAGGGAAATAAGCCGGTTATAACTCCGGCAATGCTCGCAGTAACGCCTCTGAATATGGGCAGGACCCAGGATGTTAAAGAGATATCCGATGTCAACAGGACCGTAAAAGGCGTTAAGATTGCACAGAAAGCCGTCTATACCGGTTCCTATTCTTTAGCCGGCATGCAGCCCGAACTGGAAGCCTTTACCGCTTCCGTTGACATTGACAGGCTTACACTTGAAGCAGGGACAACCCGCAAGATAGACGCCAACCAGGGACCTGCCTTTGCCGGCATAGAAATGGAAGGCGTGAAAAAAATTGAACTGCGCCTCAAGCATACCTATATGGATTCATTCCACCTGCGCTCGCCCAGGATGCACGTTCATCAGTATGCCCGCGCCAAAAGCGAGTTCGCAGGATTTATGGTGGATTACCACACCTCCGGAGGATATACCAAAAGGGCGGCTTTTTCCGTTGGGGTGATGAACCCGGAGTTAAATACCTCCAACCCTCCTTACGGCAGACAGGGCAAGCCCGACGTAAAGATAGACCTCGGCGATATAGTAAACGAAACCAGAGAAAAGGTGTTTACCATGGACTTAACAAAATACGCTCCGGAAGGATGGGACGGCAGGGTATGGTTCAGCGTCGGCAGTGATTCGGTGGCATCGGACAGGCGGCTGACGGCGGAGATTCTTAACGTCAATGAGAAGACAAAAGCAACGGTAATTTTCGGCTCGGACCCGGGAGCGATTAGAGAACTTTTTCTCAAACCCAAGAGCATAACCGTGCCCAAAGCCTCCCCATCGCCTGTCATAGACGGGGTGGTTGACGAGGAGATATGGCAGTCGGCTGTTAAGATAGACCAGTTTTTCCTCGTGAAAGGAGAGAGCCTTCCAAAGGCAAAAACCCAGGTCCTGCTCTTCTACGACAACGACTATCTGTATATAGGATTCACCTGCGAAGAGACTGGCAGGAATAAGCCGCTGACGGGAAAGGGCAACATCTGGGACGATGACGAGGTGGAGGTTCTCATTGATGCAAACGGCGATGCAGGGAAAACCTACCATCAGATAATCGTAAACGCCGCCGGCTCAAAGCTTGAGTTGAACGAAGCAGGCGCATTTAACATCGGCGCGCAAGCGGCGGCATACTCGGAAGAAGGAAAACGGTGGCAGGTTGAAATGGCTATACCATTCAAGGGATTGGGGCTTGAACCGCCCAAATCCGGGGACAAATGGAGGTTCAACCTTGCCCGGTACAGGCCCGCGGGCGAGGGCTTTGAAACAGAATTGATTACATGGTCTTCCATGGAGGCGGGATTCCTGCAGTTTAACAAAATGGGAGAGCTGCTATTTAAATAGGAGGGAGCATGGGCAGAATAAAAAGGCTGTCGGTTTTATGCGTATTGTCTTTATTTATGTTGTCCGGTTCATGCATGGCAGACCTGTGCGAGTTTGCAACCGTTGAAGAAGCAAAGGATTTCGGATGGGAGCTTCTCCGTGAAAAGAGCATAATGAAGGTTGTCACGGACAGCATGGAAGGCGGCTATGCCCTGAAGGTTGCGGGACAGGACGAGATGGGGCTTTACGGCGGAATAAGGATACGTTTCCCCAAGAGCCTTAACCTGGCTGGAGTAAAGCCCGAAGACAAAATATCTTTTTACATCAAGCAGGATTTCACCACCGGCTTTGTCATCAACATCAACGGCGGCGGATACTACCGCGATTTCCGTCTCAAGAGAAACGAATGGACGAAGGTTGAGCTGGA
>JAFGKM010000057.1 GCA_016928555.1 Candidatus Omnitrophota bacterium
CTGCCAGTCCCACCTTCTTGAAAACCCGTTGAAAGCGATGTTTATCTGCACAATCCTTCCCAGCACGCCTGACTTTATCACTTTTTTCACCTGCTGAAAGTAAGGGGCATACCGTGACTGTTGGTATATGGCGAAGGCCTTTCCGCTTTTCTTCGCCGAGGCAATCAGTATATCAACCTCCTTAACTTTTCTTGCCAGAGGCTTGTCGCAAAGGACGTTGAATCCGTTATCAAGCACCTGTTTTGTCACCGGCACATGCAGATGGCTGGGCAAAGCGTTAATAATCAGATCAAGGTCTTTTCTTGCAAACATCTTTTTGTAATCTGAATATGTATCGCATCCGTACTCTTTTGCCGCCCGGTCCCTCCTGTCCTTGAGCAGGTCGCATGCCGCAACTATCTCGTATTTGTCTTTTGCCGTGCTCAAATACCTGCCGTGTATGTTCCTGCCGCTGCGTCCCTGCCCTAAAATCCCTACCTTTAAACGCTTCATTTTCCTTTCTCCTTTTGAAGTTCCATTGTTAGCGCCTGTGTTCCCTGTATGGCCGCAGAAAAATTTACGTATCTTGAACTTTCAATTTCTTCTTCACTGAACTTTATCTTTTTGTCTTCAACCGCAACTGTTCGGCATTTAGTTTTCTCCGGCAGTAATATGCGGAAAGAAATCTTTTTGCCTGTTCCGGTAAAGGCAATATCTATCCGGTTGCCGGTATGCAGGTATTTATATGCAAAGTACGTATCCGAGGCAGGGAAATGAGCCGTTGAGGCGGCATTCTTAACGCCTGCCGCAGGCCACCTGGGACTGCAGATAACCTCTTCAAATAGTTTTCCATCGGATTTTATGCCCGCAAGGTCTTCCATCAATGCCTGTAACCACGGGGATATCCCCCACTGGTCGTAATTTGTCTGGTGATGCGGGGCGTTTATGGAAGCGTTGCCCTGCAAATCGTACCAGGTGAAGACGGCGCCGTTGTCGCGCTTAACGACGGAATAAAAATCGCCGAGCATCTTCACGGCAAGTTTTTCCATGCCGTGCTGTAAAGCCGCCCTGCACAGTTCACCGCCTACCAGAGGGAAGAGTCCTCCGTTGCAGTACTCTCCCTGTTTTTTGGACCATAGGCCTGTTGTGGGGAAATAATTCAGTTTATCCGGATACCCCGGCTGTAAACTCCACCAGGGAAATCTGTCGCCCGTTGTTTTCAGCCGGCGCATATATTCGTTGATGATAGATACCGCTTTCTTATGGTCGGCAAAGCCCCTTGTTATCGCCCACGGATTGCTCATGGCAAGCTGGTCTTTTTCGTTGAAATCCTTATGGTCCACAAAGTCAAGATGTATGTGGTGCTGGTATTTTGTTCCGTCCCAGAAGAGCTTGTTGCCGGTTTTGTAATAGTGTTCCTGCTGTTGTAGCCAGTATTTTGCACGGGTGTTGTTGCCCAGCGCTTCGTAGAGTTTCGCAAACAGCCCGCATGCTTCGTAAGTTACGCTCGTATCCCCCTGCATAAGGACAAAAGGCGGTTTCCTCTCCTCTATCTCCCTGTCCTTTCCGGGCGAAGGTCTTGCCGGCTGTGTTTCATAATTGATAGTAACGTCCCACTCGTCGCAGGTGTGGGTGCGTTTAATCAGTCCGTGTTTTTTATCGTACATCAAAGGGTCGCTTGTTGCATATTTGCAGCCTTTCTCCATTTTCGGTATCAGAGTTTTCACCCATCCGTCGTCCCCGTGCGCCTGCCATCCCTTGTAAACGGTGGATACCGTGGACGTCTCAAGGTCTGACATGACGCAGCGGTACCGTCTGAACGACTGCCCGTCCCCGTAGACATGGTCGGGAAGACGGCCGTTGGGCCACTGCAGGCCGTATATCGCCTCAAACATGGTTTTTAAATCCCGGATGAAGTACCTCGTTGCCGCTATGCCGAGGGCAGGGTATGCAAGGTTTTCCCAAGAGTTGTCGGCGCACTTGTGGAAGGTGATTTTTTTACCGTTTACCTTCACTATGTCTATTGCCTGACGCAGTCCTTCGGCAAGGAATTTGAAAAGTCCGTCAATTTCCTGTTTCCCTGATAGGATATTTGTGGCGGCTTCCACCCTGAAACTTCCGAAGCGCTCGTATCTTGTCTTGTCCGGCAGAATGGTAACTGCAGTTATGAAATGCACCCCCGGTACACCACCCGTACGAACGGTAAGTTCGGCTTTGCCTTTGCGAGATTTGACGGTCTTTTTGAGATATGGATGGTGTTCTCCGTCAATTATCTCAAAAGAAACCTCCTGACCGTGTAAACCCTTCCATTTAAAAACGATTTTTACCTCTTCCAGCGGACTGCACTTATTCGGAGTAGTCCATATGACGCCCGCATCTTTCAGGTTCATGTTCTTCTCCTTAATGTCATTATACCCTTTTTATATCCTGCACCTGTCCACATCAACGTCGGCAACGGCCAGTACAAGGTCGGCGCCTCCGTAATAAACCAGGTATTTCCCGTTCCGCTCCGCCGCGCCGCACGTGTAAACCACGTTGTCTACAAATCCCTTCTTTTCATAATCCGCTTCGGGCGATAATATCGGTTCTTTTTGCACCTTTAATATCTTTGACGGGTCTTTCAGGTCAAGCCACATTATTCCGAGGTGGTATTTGCGGTCAAGCCCGGCCGATACCCCGTGCCAGAATAAAAGCCATGCATTATCCTGCCTTATGGGCGTTGCTCCTAAACCTATCTTCTCCCCGCACCATGAAAAGGGTTCTATCTCCTTTAGCAGTTTAGTCTTATGCCAGGTCTTGAAGTCTTTGGTATAGCTTATCCACATGTTGGGAGCGTATCGCAGAAGACAGCAGTAGTAATCCCCGAATTTCTGAGGGAACAGCCCTGCAGTTCTCATTTCGTATTCGGGCTGTATATAACCGAACTTGCTGAACGTCTTAAAATCTTTTGTCGTGTACATGATAAGCCGGTCGCCCCACCTGCTCACAGCGGCGCACATGATGTAGTATGTATCATCTATCTTTGCAATGCGCGGGTCCTGTACGCCGTGTTCGGCAAACGTCCCGTCCGGTTCCCTGTCTATAACCGGCTCTTTCAGTCTTTTTTCAATTGTGTATCCGTCGCTGGTTACTGCCAGCCCAAGTCTTGTGATGCCTCTCTTTGTAGGCAGTCTATTTTCGCGCTTGTCGTATCCTTCCGCGCGGTAGAGGATGTAAATTTTTCCGTTGTATTCGGCAATGCCCGCGTTGCACAAGGTCTGGGCCTCAAAAGAATGGTTCTTGTCCGGCGTAAGTATCGGGTTGTTTTCAGACCTCGTCAATTTAACGGGACGCTCTTCCATGTTCTTCATTGGCTCTCCTTAATATTGGTTATCCTGTTTTATTTCTAAACACCTGCATCTCCGCGGGATGCAGTGTCCGTTTTATTTCCAGAACCTGTTTGATGCCTTCATCCTCCTTGATTATCACATCCGCCTGCCGCCATCTGCCGTCTCGTTCCAGCACCTGCCATCCGGAGCTATTGCCGCTTCCGCACCACTGCAGGCAGATTGTTTCTGCGGTATCATAGGAAGCATTGAGCAGGGCAAGTATTTCAGTGTCTTCAGACTTTATCCGTACCGGGGAAATGTTAGGTCTGTCAAGAACCGCCGCCGGCAGAGGTTTTCGCGCTACCCATTCAAAAATAAGGCGCATCTGCGTCTGCCTTCGGTTATTGCAGAAGCTAAGCCGGGAATCTTCCTTGCTGAAATTCAGAAAAGCCGTGCGTTCGCCCTTTTTGCTTTCGCTCACGGCGACCAGCGGCGTTATTTCTTTTTTCCTGTAGTCCAGCAGAACGGACAGGTTTGTCCATTCCCTTCCCGAAGGATAAAACTGCCGTATAGCTTCTTTCCGGTGCAGCGACCTTGCAGGATAAAGACGCCCGGCATAGGCGCCGGAAAATTTATCCGACTTGAAAAGTTCCATCCCGCATGAATCCAGAGGCACGGGTCCGCCGAGCCTCATGCCCAGGCGGTCCCCGAATCCCCTGTGTATGAGGCACTCGGTTGCGTCTCTGTCCAGCACAGCCCCGCGCGACAGCAGAAGGTCAATCTCTTCATCGCTCCAGGATAAAAGGCTGTCGCCCTGCATCAGCACCCAGGGAGAATGTTCCCAGTCATAACCGATGGGAAGGCCCAGCAGGGGCAGCCATTCGTCAAAAGGGTTGCCGCTGAAAAAAGAGCTTCTGTCGCCGAGGTTCCTCTGCACCTCGCATAATTCCGGGGATACCGGCATTGCCACCCCCCGGCCCGGACGGCCGCCAGAGCAGAGCTTGTAAAGCTCCTCAAAATATCTGCGGTGATACTCAAGGGAAGAAACAAGGTCTTCCACCTCAGATAGCGGACTTCCGTACATGTCAAAGATGTTCAGTGCGGGGTTGTTAAAACCATTCAGAAGGCACCATGCGATTGTTTCAACCGTCAATTTTGTTGATTTCGCCCATGATGTATAGGTATAGTTTTCAATCTCGGGATAGTGTATAACCTCAGGGCTTACTAGGTTCCTGACGATAAGCGGATTCTGCAAGACCTGGGGAAGGAGATGAATGTCCATATGGTCGCTGTATGAAGAAATCTGAGGCCGCATTAAAGGCTTTTGTTTTCTGCCTGCAAGAGCGTCCAGAACCTCCTGCCAGCGCATTCCGTATGTTCCAGAGGGATACCGTGCGCTCATAAGTCCGAGTCTTGTTTCGGGGCTAACGGCGGTAACTGCCCTGTTAATCATTTCCGCCATCTCTCTCCACCCTCTGCGCTGAACCCTGTTGTATGCCGCGCGTACTTGGTCTTCATGGTTAAAACCTTCTTTGAGAAGTGAATCCCTCAACTCTTCAAATGTTATTTCCCTGCCCAGCGCTCTGCCTGTTGCCTGGATGTGAAGAGGGCACATGCATGAAGGCCCTTCCCCCATCACGGAGCGGAAATCATCGTCAACAAACATTATGTCGGGAGTGATTCCGGCATAAAGGGAATACGCTTTACTCTGGTATTTCCGCAGTTTCGGACAGAAGGGGCATGCCCCTGCCCCGGATTCCTTTCCGTCAAGGGAGATGCGTCTTTGAAAACGCAGGTTTTCGTCGTCAGTTTCCGGGTAGTAGACATGGCCGAGTGTCTGCAAAACATTGACGCCGACCTTAAGTCCGGCTTTGCGAAACTCCTCCGCCCATTGTCTCATAAGCGAAGCGTAACCGGCTATATTCTCCAGCGGTTCAAAAGAAATATCTTCGTCGTAGCTGCTTGTAAAAAGCAAAATTCCGTCGGCGCCTATCCTGCGGCAACAGCGTATAATCTCCGCTATCCTTTTTTCGGCTTTGTCCGGGGGGATGTAACATCTCAGTCTCTGCTGCGTCCCCCCTTCAGTTTTTTCCTGCATTGCTCAACCTCTTTTGCGATAAAATCCGTTTACCGATAAGACCTTTCTTTATTGGAGAACCATCGTGTAAAATCTTTCAACTTCAAAATAGGAATTGCCCGGAACAAGAGTCCACCACTCCTCCGTCCCCTCGTGATGGTAGTTGCGCATGAAATTGAACCCTATCTCCTTTCCTGCGGCGTTGCCTGTAATCCCGAGTTTTTCCAGAGGGACTGCAAATGTAACCGTATAAGAACCTTTTTTGCTGACAACGTTAATTTCTTCCGGGTAGTTCACGGCTTCTCTCTTTCCTCCGCTCATCGCATCTTCAATCATCCTGTAGATGTTCCCTGCGGCGTCCACTATCACGTGCAGGAAATCCCTCTTAGTGCCTGCTATGCGCAGGCAGAACTCTATACCGTCGTTCCTCCATGGGGATGCCGGATTTGCTATGTAAAAGAATTCCCTGTTTTGTTCGTCCTCGGCCTCAAACCGCAAATACAGGTTTTTATTGTCATGGATTGCCGAGACTGCTGTCTTATATTTGGCAGAACGGTAAGGGATACCGAGCAAGGTCATCCCTTCAATCTTCAACGCCTGCTCAAATCGGGCGGTATCGGACATTGGAACATTAAAGACAAGAGGTGCGGAAGGTGCGGCAAGCAGGTCTTTCCCCTCGGCAATCTCCGCTTCTTCTGGCAGAGTGTCGGATGTTTCAAGCAATGTAACCGTCATTGTCCTGTCCGCTTTCACCATGGACATCCCCGGGGTAATCCAGAGCCATCCGTCCCATCCTTCCGGTGCGCCCAGCTGCCACAGGTCAATCCATATCTCCGTCTCGTTGATATCGGAGCGGGCAGCGAAATCGTGAAGGTGGAAAAAATATTCAGGTTTTCTGCCCGTTCCCCACGGGATAAATGTGCCGTTTACCCCTCCAAACTTGGGGTCTATCCCTCCCAGCCCTGCCATCGTTCTTGTCTTATAGCCGTCTGCCGTATTAAAGTCCAGAAAAAGCCCCACAAAGTATGACGGGTTCGGCCCCCGGGTGGAGTGGCTTCCTCCCCGTGCGCTGTGTCCGTGGGTGAGGAAATACCGGAAGTTGCCGCTCAGCCGCAGTTTAAGATACCTCTTTGTCTTTATTTCCATCCCCGCGAAAACCTCGTTCCACGGGCTCTTTATCTTAGGCAGGGTCCGGATATTTATTGTCCGGTTATTTATATCTGCCGAGGAAAGTCCTGCCTCTTTGCTGTAACGCAAGGCGTGCCTTTTTATGTCAAACCCTCCGGATGAAGCTGCCGAGTCGGTTACTTTTTCTTCCAGCGGCAGGCTGACCTGCGTCCAGTAATATTCCTTCAGCATTGCCGTTTCCGGCTTGCCTTCCGCAAGGGTTATTTTTTTTTCCGCAGACCGCAGTCCCGAAGAATCTGCAATGGTTATTCTGTAAGTCCCTCCCTCAACGGAGGCAGGAACGGGTATCTCCATTACAGCGTCGGAGTCTTTGATGACAATATTCCCCGACCAGTACACCGCATTTTCCTTAACCGCCTGCACTATCGCATTTTTCCCCGGCCAGCCGCTCTTTGTTTTTATCCCGACTTGCAGTTTATTTTCCTGTTTGTTGACGGTTATTTCAGGGGCTGTTTCCGGCGGCTGCTCATCCAGCAGTTGCAGAGAAACCTTATGGATGCCTTTTCCCACGGGAATTATCAACATCCTCGTCCCTCCGGCAATCATAATTCTGCCCCGCGTCTCCCTGCCTGCAACAAGAGCTTTTCCGGCATTGAATCCGTCGGGCAGAAGCGCGGCTATCTCAGCCGTTTCCCGGCTTGAATCAACAGATAATTCAATCTGCTTTCCCTTTACCTGCCCGGTTACCTTTACGCCGAGATTGTCCGGAAGCCAGTACTGCAAAGGGAGTCCGTCTGCGCTGTATACGAATGCGGGTGTCTGCGTCATCACCCACACTGTAAGTCTCTCAAATTCGGTGTCAAAACTGCGTTCAAGCCGCTCCCTCCATTCCGTCGTTCCGAGAAAACGCGGTTCAACCGCCCTGTCCATGACCCATCCGCTGTTCCGGTAAAGTTTTTCAAGTTCCTGCTCTCCGAACCTTCCGTCAAACCTGCGGGCATCTTTTATGTCAAAGGCCCAGTGATAAACCGGCTTGTTCCTGTCGGCGATGCCCATAGGTGCCAGGTCAACCGCCACTTTTGCTTTCCACGGTTTCTCGTCATGTGATTTTATGAATACAAAGCCCGTATTCTCCCCGTGCACAAGCGCGTATGCTTCAAGCAGGGTGTCCATGTCAAAGCGCCAGTTCGGAGATATGCCGGCATCCACAAGACGCAGGAACCTAACTTCATACTGCGCGCTGAGATAAGGGATATCCTTGGGGTAAATGTATCTGCTGGCATAGTCGGCAAACAGTCCGGTGCCCGCCATATAGTCTTCATAGGCGCCTTCAACCGAAGGCAGCCAGTAGATGCATACGGGAAAATGAAGCGGGTCCCGATGCTGAAAAAGCTTGAATTTCCACATCCATCTTGCGCCTGTTCTCCAGTGGCTTGTCATGGCGCCGGAGTGGGATTCCCAGTACCCGAAGTCTCCCAGCGGCATCTCCGGGGTGTTGAAAAAAACTATGCGGTCAGGGTCTTCCTTTTGCATCTGCTCTCTTACACGCGCATAGAGGTTTTGCCAGCCGGTTGGCCTGTCAAGGCGCATGTTCCACCAGTCAATGGAACTTTCCGTACTGCCTCCGTCCAGATACCAGATATCCAGGCCGTAGCAGTTAACCATTTTCATGATGCGGTTGAACATATCGTCCTGGGATTCCTTTATGCCTGCGAACCGGAAGTAGTTGAGCGGAAATCCCGGGAAATAATTGAGCGTCTGCCCTGTCCGGTCTTTTGTGACAAACCATTCCGGATGCGTCTGTACAGGTTCGCTCTCCGGCATTGCACTCCAGAACCATGTGTATAATCCTATCTTGATGCGGGGAGAAAGCGCTTTGACCCCTGCAATCTCTTCCTTCAGTTCTTCCGCTGTCCATTTTCCGCCCGATTGGCCCCTCACTTCTCCTTCTGAAGGAAAATCGCCCCATATAAAGTCGTTTCCGGTATTCGCGGGGGAGAGGATATATCCTTCCCTGAGTAACAGAAGAAACGGCTGGAGCATCTTTTTAATGTTTCCCGGATACGATAGCGTCCCTCCGGTGCTGGTGCGGACTTCAGCCAGCCATGCAGGTCTTTTTATCCCGCCCCGGAACTTCTTTACTAAAGGCATGTCAAGGTAGTAATTGTAAGCGTCTATCAGCGTGCCTGCCGTATAGACGAGGTGTGTTTCCGCAGACTGCAGTCTGTCTTCGGACATATCAAAAACGGCCGCTCCCTGCCTCCAGCCGGTGGGCGTGAAAACAGTGCTTTTGTTTCCGCTTAACAAATACCCGCCGCCCATGCCTGCCCCAATATGCACGTATTCTCCGTTCCAACGGTAGCGGTAGTTGAAAAACGTGCTCTTTTCTTTCGGGTTTTCAAAACTTACTACAGGGACCATATCCACAAGCATGTCAAAAACAATCTCCGAAGCAAAGCGGCGTTCAAGATGGTGGCCTGCTCCCCATGATTCGTAAACTCCGTCTTTCCTGTAATCCCTGTTAAGCACAACCTCTCTTGTGATAAAAAGGAACCCCTTAATCCCTGCAGATGTTTTTGTAACCTTCAATTCCCGTTCCAGCCGTCCGCCGCCGAGCATGTACCTCTTTTCAATCCGTATCCCCGGCAATTCCTCATTTTCAATGGTAAGGTAAAGATTTTTTCCTTGCGTCCGGGATGAAACGACCCGGCTTTTGTAATCGTCGCTTTTAACCTCGGAATCCTTTGAATTGAGGGAATAAATGTCAAAAATCCGTTCCGCAAGTTTTTTGTCTCCTTCAGTAAAACCATTGATTACCCCGTTTTTCTTATACACCCACAACTTTTGTTTCCCGTCTTCCATCAGCCAGTAATCGGTTGTATTTGTTTCCGGCATTTCGGGCCCTATCCTGTAACTTGCTTCCTCTGCGGATTTTTTAACGTCCTGTTCCATGGCAGGCCTTCCGAAAAAGGTCACCTCGGCGATGTTGGCATGTATGTCGTGCCGCGGGCGGTTTACCTGCATGCGCACATACTGCCCTGTGGCCTGTAGCCCTTTTTTCTCCAGTACCTGGTGTTTTTCAGTGCCGCTGTCGTCGATGTTCGCTATGGACGTGAGGATTTCCCAGTCTTTGTTGTCCGTGCTGACAAAGACCGTTATATCGGATATATTCCTGGAAGGGATGTCTATCGCTTCCACCTTTATTCCTTCTATAAGATACTTGCCGCCGAGGTCGAAGACTATATCGGGACTCCCTGCGGAGTGTTCCCACAGGACCTGTTTTTCCTTCTCTGCAACCCCGTCGGCAAGGGCGTTGTTTCCCGCGTCTCCCAAAGTCGGCGCCGTATTGTACCGGTATCCGGCAACAGGGATTTTTTCCGTTTCTCCTGTCGGGGATTTGAATTCCAATCCGTCTATGGTTATATACTGTCCGGGTTTCCACGGATGTCCGTAAGGGTAGATGGTAAGGGATACCATCTTTCCCATGTCTACAGGCGTCTTTGTGCTCGTCGGTTCCCAATTTTCGGTGTCAATCGGCGTTTCAACCAGCGTCCACGAGCCGGTTCCCGTCTTTATGTTCCTCCAGATGCCGTTGCCGCCGGCAGAATTTATACGCAGCACGCAGTCCGCATTTTTTGAAGTATAAAAAGACTGTTTTACATGGAACGAAAGTGAACTGTATTGTGTCAGGTCTATCGGCCCGGGGAAGGTGAATTTTATGCCCTGATATTTTCCTTCTTCCACAGCGGTTGCGCGCACCGCTGTACCGCCTTCAACCGCATCTGCAACGACGGTTACTTCGGGCGGGCGTGCGACATGTTTTGTATCATGCATCCCCTCCCACCCGGCAGGCGTTTCTTCCATTCCGAATTCCGTGTACAGTTCCACCGTCGCCCAGCTCAATAAGGATGTCAAAAAAGCCGTTATCAGCATCATTGCAGGAAAGAAAAACTTTCTTTTTTTAAGCAGAGACATTTTTCTGCCTCCTTTGTAAAAAAGCCCGCTGTTTTTGCCAGCGGGTAAACATTTACCTCCCTCTCCCCTTGGGGCTTGTCCGCCGTAGCCTTGGCGTAGGCGGGGAGAGGATAAAGGTAAGGGGTGATGACTTCTCTTTACAGAACAATCAGAGTTCCGAAATATTTGGGCTCCAGGTAGTTTTCTTCCGGTATCAAGCCCCATGAGAAAGCCTTTGTTCCCGATGCCTCCGGCCGGTACCTGAGCATGTTGAACGCAATCTCTCCCTTTTCAAGCTGGAGGTTTTTAAGCGGTATTGCCGCTTCAAGGCACCATTCCTTCTCGCTTTTTGAGGTAGCGGTTGTTATCTCCCACTTTTGCTGTTTCTCCTGGGGCGGCCGCGTTTCCTGATATATCTCATTGACGTGGTTTATTACGAACTTATGCAGCCGGCCGCTCCTCGGCAAGGGGGCAAAAGAGATATCCAAAGCGTCATGTCCCCACAGCCTTCCGCTGTCTCCTATCAGTTTATCGCGTTCGGTCTCTCCGCACCTGACGGCTATGTACAGGTTGGCATCATCCCTGCAGAGATACATCTCTGTTTTCTGTTCAGGGCTGCGCAGAGAGGTGGTGAGCGTAAAAGCATCGTTTTTTGCGGCTTTGCTCCATGCCGGCTCGTCAATTTTCCCGTCGATTGTTATTATGCCGGACGTTTTTGCCACGGATATCTTCGGCTGTTCAAGCTCCATGGTGAGCAGTTCCCCTTCGTCAAGGGGCATGCCGCCCGGCGCATCCGAACTGCCCAGTATGGTTATAAAGAGTCTTCTCCCTCCTACCACGCCGCCGTTGGTTGCGGCTGAAATCCAGACTCTGCCGTCCCAGTCTGCCGGCGCCCATTTCCCGAGGTCCAGCGCAAATTTTTCCTCTGCCGATAGCTCTATGTAGTCTTTCAGACGCACAAAGATATCCGGTTTGGCTTTCCTGCCGTAACCCGGGAGAGGGGAGTCGGAACGCGGATTGACCAGTCCCATGCTGAACGCCGCGCGTTTCGTGTATCCCTGCGGGGTATGATAGTCCACTATCAGTCCGGCAAAGGCGTTGGCCGACCCTGCTCTTCTTGTATAGCGCTCGTAGTTATTCCATCTTCTGAAGAATGTATTTCTCACCTGCAGTTGAACCACCTTGAGTCCTTCTATTTCAAGACCTGCCATGGAATATCCGTTTTCATAAGAGGCGTCGTCCACGCTTCCCGCGGCAAAGGTAAGTTCATCGGGGTTAATTTCGGTGAACTGGGGCAGGTTATACCCGTTGTAAGAGTGTACTGCGCTTTTCAGTATTTTTATGCCTTTTACAGTTTTGTTGACCTCTGTTTCCTTCAGTTCAGGAGAGGTTTTCGGAAGGTTTATCTCCGGAAATGGATAAGTCCATGAGCTTGTTACGTCAAAGTTTCCCGTGTATAGAGTACTGCCCGCGACCGCATTGACAGTATACTGACCTGAGGCAATCTCCTGCGGCAGCACAATCTGTTCAGAACTGCCGAAGAAGGCAGGCGCGCCGTTGTGATACACGGTTATGAACTTTTCCCCGGCAGGAAGATTGAGCGACAGCGTCCCCGGAGCGACAATATCGTTGATTGAGAGTTGTTCCGTCTTTTCTATGGAGAAAGGCCCGGCAATTTTTGCTTTGACGGATATCTTCCCGAACCCTTTGATGCCAAGAAGAAGGAATTTTTGTCTGTCAATGAATACCGGCTGTTTCAATACCGCGCCGGATACCGAGATGTCTTTCCAATCATTCGGCACATAAACCAGAAGTTCTGCGGATTCCGCGTC
>JAFGKM010000058.1 GCA_016928555.1 Candidatus Omnitrophota bacterium
CGCAAGCACTGAGGGCGAGTCGGTGAGCCCGTTGACCGAAGCCCCCCAGGGCAAGAAAAAGGAGGGGGTGAATATTCAGCGGCAATCCCAACCTTTTTATTGAGATTGCTTCGGCTCCGCCTCGCAATGACAAGCAATTGGGGGCTTAAGATTTTAAAATTCAATTACTTGAAACTTCTTTTGGAAAGGCTCATCTAATCTACTGTTAAACAAAACGGAGGATATAAAATGGCAGAAAAAATAGTTGGTATAGATCTGGGTACAAGCAACTCTTCGGCCGCCGTCATGGAAGGGGGGAAAACGGTAATTATCCCGAGCGCCGAAGGAACAACGATAGTCGGCGGCAAGGCATTCCCGTCTTACGTGGCTTTTACGAAAGACGGGCAGGTTCTCGTAGGCGAGCCGGCGCGCAGGCAGGCAGCGGTTAACCCTGAAGGAACTGTCCTTGCGGCAAAAAGGAAAATGGGAACAGACCACAAATACAGCATTTACGGCAAGTCATACACTCCGGAGCAAATCTCGGCGTACATTCTGCAGAAAATAAAAAAGGATACCGAGTCCTACCTTGGACAGCCGGTAAAAAAAGCGGTTATAACGGTTCCGGCATATTTCAACGATAACCAGAGGCAGGCAACAAAGGATGCCGGTACGATAGCCGGCCTTGAGGTAGTCCGCCTTATAAACGAGCCAACCGCCGCTTCTTTCGCTTTCGGGCTGGATAAGCTTGAATCCGAGATGAAAATACTTGTATTTGATTTCGGGGCAGGCACTCTTGACGTAACGATAATGGATATGATGGGCGGAGGAGTATTCAAGGTTCTTTCAACGCACGGGGATACACAGCTTGGCGGAACCGACATGGATGAGTCGCTTATCAATTACATCGTAGGGGAATTCAAGAATGATTCGGGGATAGATGTCGGCAAGGACCGGATGGCAATGCAGAGAATCAGGGAAGCCGCGGAAAAGGCGAAAATAGAACTCTCGTCCACCGTTGAGACGGAAATCAGCCTGCCTTTCATAACAGCCGACCAGAACGGGCCTAAACACCTCCAGATGAAGATACGCAGGGCTAAGCTGGAAGAACTTATCTCTCCCATTATCGACAGGTGCAAGGATCCCGTGAGGAAAGCCATAGACGACGCAAAACTCAAGACGTCTGAAATAAGCAAGGTTATACTCGTCGGAGGTCCCACGAGGATGCCTTCCGTGCAGAAGTTCGTGGAAGAGTTTATCGGAGTCAAGCCGGAAAGGGGAGTTGACCCGATGGAGTGCGTTTCCATAGGCGCCGCCATACAGGGTGCGATACTCAGCGGAGACATGAAGGATAAAGACATCCTCCTGCTTGACGTAACTCCTCTATCTCTCGGGGTTGAGACCGTGGGCGGAGTATTCACAAAGATTGTGGACAGAAACACCACCATACCGGTAAAGAAAAGCCAGATTTTTTCTACTGCGGCTGACAGCCAGACGTCCGTTGAGATAAACGTACTGCAGGGCGAGAGGCCGATGGCGAAGGACAACCTCAGCCTGGGAAATTTCCACCTGATGGGGATTCCTCCCGCGCCCAGGGGAATGCCGCAGATAGAAGTATCCTTTGATATTGACACCAGCGGGATTTTGCACGTGACCGCAAAGGACAAAGGAACCGGAAAGGAACAGTCCATTAAAATCACGGCGTCCAAGAAACTGTCAAAGGAAGATATAGACAAGATGGTGAAACAGGCGGAACAGCACGCGGAAGAAGACAAGAAGCAGAAAGAGATAATAGAGGTTGTAAACCAGGCGGATTCTCTTGTGTATACAGTTAACAAGACGCTTAAGGAGCACGGCGATAAGGTGAGCGAACCCGAGAAGAAAGAGATACAGGAGAAGACAGACGCCTTGAACAAGCTGATACAGGCGGAACAGAAGGATATTGAAAGCATAAAGCGCGGGATGGATGAACTCCAGCAGGCTTCGCACAAGATTGCCCAGGTTATCTACCAGCAGGCACAGCAGGCTCAGCAGACAGGAGAGCCCGGTACAGAAGGTGCTCAGTCCCAGCCTGACCAGGCGCCGCAGGAAGAGGATAAAAAACAGGACAGGGGCAACGTTGTTGATGCCGAATACAAAGAGGTTGACGACCGGCAGAACAATAAATAACAGGCCATAAATGAAATATCTGAGGATTAAGGCGGAGGGGGCCGGCGCAGGCGGCAGTTACGGCATCATGGAAGGCGAATATGTCAGCATAATCAAGAATTCGCCTCTGTCTGGAAAGCCGGAAACGACAGGGGAAAAAGTGCATTTTGAAGAAGTTAAGGCATTTCTGCCGCCCGTGGATGCGCCCAACATTATAGCCCTCGGGCTTAATTACAGGGAGCATGCTAAGGAAAGCAATATGGCTCTTCCTCCGGCACCGGTTGTTTTTCTAAAAGCGGTAACTGCGCTGACAGGGCATTTAGGGCAGATTTTCCTTCCTGCCGAAGCGCCTGATTTTGTTGATTATGAAGCTGAACTCACCATCGTTATCGGCAAACGCGCAAAGAACGTGCCGGAAGAAAAGGCCTCGGAATATATACTCGGGTACACCTGCGGGAATGACGTAAGCGCAAGGGACTGCCAGATGAAGATTGACAGGCAGTGGGCGAGAGCGAAATCTTTTGATACGTTTGCTCCCGTGGGGCCATGGATTGTTACGGGCATTAACCCGGGTAATCTAAGAATACAGTCAAAGGTAAACGGCGCCGTGATGCAAGACTCCAGTACGTCGGATATGATATTCAGCGTTCCGGAGATAGTGGCTTATCTTTCAAGGCAGATGACTCTTTTACCAGGCACTCTTATTATGGCGGGTACCCCTTCCGGCGTCGGGTTTGCAAAAAACCCCCAGGTTTTTCTCAGGGAAGGCGATACCGTTGAGATTGATATTGAAGGCGTGGGAATTCTTAAAAACACGGTGCGGAGCGAACAGCCGGTTACTGTCTTGTCAGCTGGATATGCTTGAGCATCACCAGCGATGAGCGTTCATTCTCATTAAGCTTGAACGCGATGAATTTTATGGTTTCTTCCAGATTCGGCATCAGCACGTATTCAAGAGCGTTTACCCTCCTCCTTGTCCTTTCAATTTCATACGCAAAACTTATCAGCTTGTTTTCAAGGAACGAAAGCTTAAGAAGGTGCTGAATCATCCTTTTGCCGTTTCTCATTAGAAGATAATGGTAGGGGCTCATTGTATAGTCCGGAGGGATTTTTTCGGGTTTTGTATGGAAACTTACTTCGGAGACCGGTATGTTGAAAATGCGCCTTGTATGCACGGAAAAAGCAGTTTTGAAAAAAGCGCTTTCAATATAATTCTTCCATGAATTTCCGTCAAGGATGCCTTTCAACTTCAGCATTTCCATGTAGAAAGCCGCCATGTCCTTTTCAACCGCCTTCCTTGATTTTTTAACCTCGCCTACAAGCGCCCTGAACTCTATAAGAAGCTGTTCCTCCTTGTCCTTAAGGAGCTTATGCCCCCTTTTTGCAAGCCGGGCTCTTTTGCGCAGTTTCAGCAGTTCCATCCGTGTAGGGTTGACCTTGAGTTTCAAGTTTAAGACTCCTTTTTTTTGCAGGCTAAAGACCTGCGGCTACCGTTGGCGCAGGCTAAAGACCTGCGGCTACCGTTGGCGCAGGCTAAAAACCTGCGGTTGGCTTATTTCCAGTATTTCTCCATGATTTTCGGAGGAATCCGCTTTACCTCGTTCTCCGGAAGGGTCTTCAGCAGATCCCAGCCGGTATCAAGCGTCTGCCTTATCGTCCTGTCTTCGTCCCTGCGCTGGGTTATAAATTCATTCTCCATGCGTTTTGAAAATTCAAGGTGGACGATGTCTGTTTCGGTAAGAGACGCTTCTCCCAATACGACGGCAAGCTCTTCTGCTTCCTTGCCTCTGGCATAGGAAGCAAACAGCTGGCTTGCAACGGAAGGGTGGTCGTCTCTTGTCAGATCCCTTCCGGTTTTATGGTCGGCTCCGATGCCCTTGTCCCTCAGCCGCGAGAGTGAAGTCAGAATGTCTATGGGAGGATATATTCCTTTGAGGTGCAGCTGTCTCGAAAATATTATCTGTCCTTCCGTTATGTAGCCGGTGAGGTCTGGAATGGGATGAGTCTTATCGTCTTCCGGCATCGTCAGAATCGGAATCTGCGTTATTGAACCTTTTCTTCCTTTTATTCTCCCAGCGCGCTCGTATATAGTGGAAAGGTCCGTGTAGAGGTAAGAGGGGTAACCCCGCCTGCCGGGTATCTCGTTTCTTGCGGCGGAGATTTCCCTGAGGGCTTCGGCATAGTTTGTCATGTCCGTAAGTATTATTACCACGTGCATGCCGAGTTCAAACGCGAGGTATTCTGCGGCGGTAAGCGCAACCCTCGGCGTGGATATGCGTTCTATGGCCGGCTCGTCAGCAAGGTTTATGAACAGGACGCACCGTTCCATCGCCCCCGCTTCCCTGAACTCTTTCCGGAAAAACTCCGCTTCTTCAAAGGTTATTCCCATTGCGGCGAATACTACGGCAAATTCAGCGGTTTCTTTTCCCGAAGGTATTTTTGCCTGTTTAACTATCTGGGTGGCAAGGAGGTTATGAGGCAGCCCCGCTCCCGAGAATATAGGCAGTTTCTGCCCCCGCACAAGGCTGTTCAACCCGTCCACTGCGGAGATGCCTGTCTGTATGAACTCGGAAGGATAATCCCGCCTTGTGGGGTTTATCGGGAAGCCGTTTATGTTAAGGTGTCTTCCGGGGATTATGTCAGGGCCGTTGTCGCGTATTTTTCCCATGCCGGTGAAAACCCTTCCAAGTATCTCCGGAGAGACTCCGAATGTTATTCCCTTTCCCGTAAACCTGACCTTTGTTTTTGAAACAGCCAACCCTGTCGTTCCTTCAAAAACCTGCACAAGGGCGTTATTGCGGTGAATTTCCAGTATTCTTCCCAGCCTCTTCCTTCTCTCTTCAGTGATAATTTCTACAAGTTCGCCGTAGCCGGCTCCTTCAACTCCCTCAATGAGCATCAAAGGCCCCGAAATGTTTTTTATGCTTTCATATTCTCTGAGCGCCTGTAATTTTTTTGCCATAATAAAGTTATTATATACTCCAACGAAAAGTTTTTCAAACTGACGAATTGCCGGCAGATTTGTTACGCAAACGAAAACGGTTAAAAAACTTGACAAATTTAACGGTATATGATAAAATCGAACCAAGGATGAAAGAAAAGGAGAAAAACTGGCGGTAAAACTCGTTTTCGGAATAAGAGAAGAAAGTGAAGTCATACTTTCTAACGCAAAC
>JAFGKM010000059.1 GCA_016928555.1 Candidatus Omnitrophota bacterium
GTTTGCGTTAGAAAGTATGACTTCACTTTCTTCTCTTATTCCGAAAACGAGTTTTACCGCCAGTTTTTCTCCTTTTCTTTCATCCTTAAACCGATTTTATCATATACCGTTAAATTTGTCAAGTTTTTTTAACCGTTTTCGCATACCATAAACCGCTTACAAAAGAAAAATCATCTTGGTTTGCTTTAAAAATTCCTCTCGACTATAAATACCTTGACTTCAAAGGGTTCCAGTTTGACGGGCTTATCCATATTTACAGGACCTTCAAGCAAATCTTCAATGTTTGTGAAACCGTGAAAATCCATTTTCCCCGAGAGAGGTTTTTCCGTGGGGTTGATTAAAAACCATGCTTCCTGACTGCCGAGAGTTTTTTTCCTTAACAGCATCCTGCCGCATCTGGACTGTTTTACTCCTGCGCCGGAAAGTAACTTTATAAGGAATTCCTTTGTCTCTTTGTCTTCGTGTGTCGCTCCCGCATGGCCTATCAGCGTTCCGACAATGTATGCCAGGCCTTTCCCGTATCTGTTGCAGACTCCGGTAATTCTGTCTTTTGTTTTTAAGATTGTTTTCCCGCCCTTCAGCCGGAAGTCCTCAACATAGACGGAAGGCAGGATAGAAGTTCCCGAAAATTTACCCGCGCCTGAAAACCTTTCAGAAGGGAGGACTTCAAACGCTGTGTATTTCGGCGTCCAGTAAGATGTTCCGGGCTCTTCACAAAAAATTACCCCTTTATGCTCTATCCCGAAGAGTTCTTCTGCTATACAGCTTATCTCCCCGCTCCTTGCGAATCCGTATTCATCATACCTGCCGGGACAGCATTCGGAGAGCAATACTCCGCCCCCGGCAACATACATTTTCAACTTCTCCATTATCTCATCCGATATTGCGAGAGGGAAAGGGAGAATAATAACCTTGTAATCCTTAAGCCGGTCCATCTCTTCCGTGTCAACAAAATCTACAAAAATTCCCTCTTCCCACAGCATTTTGTATAACCCCTGAATTGTATGGGCAAGATGTCTTTGCGCAGTTGACCCGTCTGTACGCAGAGACATTGCCGAGAGGAAATTATTCAGGTTTTCGTTAATCAGTATTGCCGTTTCATTCTTCTGAAGAACCCCGTCCTGAAAAAGTCCGGGATGCCGGTTAATAGCTTTCCCTATCTTGCCTGCCTCCGCCGCCCTGTCAGTCGGTCCTCCCCTCAAGTCCATCAGCCCGAATCCGTATGCCTCCTGCCATAATATCTCCGCCCTGTGGTTCCAGAAACAGAGGCCGTTTATCCCTGTTGACAGGGCAGTGAAAACCCACCTTCTGATATCTTCCGGCGCCGGCGTTTTCCCTTTGTACAGAAAAGTGCTTGTGGGTCCTCCCTGGAATTCCGCCGCCCAGAATTTTTTATCTTTGCAGGTATTTCTTATATAATCAAACTTTTGAGATATTGAAACACGAAGTATTTTTCCCTTGGCGTCTTCTTTATTATCATAAAAATCCTTGCATTCCTTATCCCATTCTGAAAATCCTCCCCATATCGGATAACAGGATGAGCCGAAGATATCCGCCTCCCGTGCAAAGCGCCATTCTGCGCCGCGCGCGATGACGGGACCGCTCATATGGCAGAAAACAGGCCTTTTATGAGGGTCGCTTTTCCTGAATGCATCCGCCTTCCATCTTATCGCTCTCGGAAGATAGACATCATATATGAAATACTGCCAGTCCATCCATGGCGGGACGGCGGCATATATTCTCGGCGGTTCCACTTCATCCCATTCCCCGTAGCCTGCTTTCCATCTTTCGTTGAGGTTTTCAAGAGAATTATATTTTCCTTTCAGCCATTTCCTGAATTCTTTCAGGGTATAAGGGCAAAAGCAAAAGCCTGTTTTCCCTGGCTGCGCCGCACAGAAACCCACTTCCTGCCATACGTTCCAGACAAGAATATTCTTGTATCTCCCCAGCTTTTTGACCAGGCCGCCTATAAATCGTTCACCCGCTTTCCTTGCGCCCGGGTGATCCCAGCATGGACCGGGTTTCCCGTCGCCGGGAAGGAGATACTGCGTGGGGTCGTTGTGGGCCGTGCCGTCGTTATATATAAAACGGCAGTCGGGATATTTCTTCCATAGCCAGGCAGGCGCCTGCTCCATCGTCACGCCGAAATACACCTTCAAATCAAGGGTTTCCGCTTCTTCTATCAATTCCCCAATATTTTCCAGGTCAATCTCTCCCTCTTTTTTTTCGTCCATGGACCAGGACTCCTGAATCTTGACCATGTTGAAGCCGAGTTTCTTCAGAAGTTTCAGGTCCTTTTTCAACTGCTTCAGCGGCAGAGACGGCTCTCTGTAAATATGCGTCCCGTAAGGAAACATTGTTTTTTCCATTTTATTCTTTTCCACCTCTTTTCCATCTCACTTTTCCCCTCTCCCTTCATGGAAGAGGGTTGGGGTGAGGGGGATGAATTTAATGCATTTGTATCAGTACCTGCCGTATTTCCTTGCGGTTTCAATCATCCTGAAGATGTTTTCTTCGGGAGTGTCCCGGCCGCACTGGTCGGCGGTGGAAAGAATAAATCCTCCGTTTTCCGCCGCATCGTCGATTGCCTGCTTTGACGCTCTTTCCACATCATCGGCCGAACCTTTCAGCATTACCTCCGTTGTATGAAGATTACCCATCAGGGACAGCCTTCCGCCGAACCGCTGTTTTATCTCTTTGAGATTGCAGTCTCCCATCGGCGGCGGTTCAATCGGGTTTATGCTGTCAAGTTCGGTTTCTTCAGCGCACAACCTTATTACTTCCTTTTCAGGCCCGCAGCAGTGAACCTGGCTCGGTATCCCGGCTTCTCTGCACATCTTTGTGATTTTCTGCAGAGACGGCAGGGCGATATCTCTTAAGATGGCAGGCGTGTTGAAAATAAGCAGTCCCGACCCGCCGGTAAGAATAAAATCGGGTTTTACGGAAGCATAGAGGATTTTCTCCAGCCGGTTGATAATCCTTGTCTCCTGTTCAACGGCCCACTGCTTGACCTCATCGTACCGGTCATAATAATCATAGATAGAATACCCGCCGGAATCAGGTTTTCCAAGCGTTGGAGGGCAAACGGACACGCCAACCACGCCTTTGTCTCCCATGTAATCCAGCGCTTCCCTCAATATTTCCTCATCCTTCTTCTGCGTGGTTACACCCTCCACGGGATAACATTTTTCAACATCGGCAGGGATATCTACCAGTGACGCTTTGACATAAGAAGGCGGGTCGTCCTTAAAATACACGGTAACAAATTCCGACCACTCTTTTTTACCGTCCTTTTCTGTAAATTCCCTGGTTATAATTCTTTCGGAAGATTTAAAAACGATATAGGCGCCTTTTTTCTCCGTAGAATCCGGGACTTCGTAAAAAACACCCGGCACGGACTCCAGCCAGCCGTCAAAACCGAAATGTTTCACCGCATCAATGTACGCTTTCCATCTTGGAGGGTTATTGTAAAGATAAATATCCCAGAAGGGCTTTCCCGTCAGTTTAGCGGGAATCATATTGGACATATCCGGCGCAACAGGAACCATATCCGGTCTTTTGTTTCTCATGGCGCAAAGCATTCTTTCCTTGGATGTCATAGCTGTTTCTCTCCTCATTATCACTTTTCAATGCCAGAACTGGTATCCGGGGCATTCCAGAAACTGCCACGGGAAATCCTTTATCTCCCCTTCGGTTAACACCCTGGACATAATCGCCAGTGAAAGCATGCGCCACCATGAGGCAAACGTGCTTCCCTCATCTTTTCCCGAAAACATCAGTTTACTGCCGTAAAACATATCCGCATCCTTGCGGAAAGTAAAACCGTTGTCAGGGGTGCGGTTTTGCAGTACCCATTCAAAAGCCCGTTCAAGAGATTTTTCTATGTCGGCGCGACGGTATTCGGTTCGGAAGTAAAGGCGCGCCAGCGGGTCAATCGCATCAATGTCCTCACATCCGGTGGTGTTTTCGTGGATGCCGAAACCGCCTTGCGGAGTTTGCAAATCCAGCATGAAGTCAATTATCCGTTCGGGATAATTTATCTTCCGGCGATCGTATTCGTATAGCAGGTAAAAATGGTATGCGCCCTGGTAGGCGGAATTTTTTTCCTCCGGAGTTTCAAAGGACTTGCCCCACATGCCCGTATCTGCGTCCTGGGTTTTGTCCAGCCAATCAAGTATTATCTCCATTGCCCTGCCTGCCGGCTTAACGTGCTGAAAATCCCTTGCATATTGGAGCAGTTGCCCGAGGTTGAGAACCTCATTGCCGACATAAGCCATTCTTCCCATGTCTCGTCCGTCAAGCCAGTTTTTAAGATGCCTTTCGTCATAGAACGGCTTCAACACCGCAAATTCCCGTCCGGCAACGCTCCCAAGGGCGGTCAGCCCCATAATCACGTGGCAGCTTAAATGCCACCAGCCGCACCATTCCATATGCGGCGGTACATACCATGACCCGGGATGTACAATCAACGGGTCCTTGAAAAAGCCGTCTTCCGCCTGAAAAGACTGAATATACGATATCCATTCCTTCTTATCCGATGCCGAAACCGTATCCATGTCATTCAGCAGATGCCTTGCCAGCGCCGCATAAACAGAGGCGTACAAAATCGGCTGTGTCTGGCAGGAGGCATACCTGTAGCGGCCGTAAGGACCTTTTTCTCTCATGGATTCCATGTACTCCAGAATCTCTTTTCTGAAAACGCCTGTTTTTTCAGTCATCTTACCGCCTTTCCTTGCTTCTCTCTGAGACTGTCGTTTAAATTGGGGATCCATAATCAACCTTTATTATACCACCCGCATTCCTCTTTTATGGCTTCAAAAAAGCCGGAACGTTTTCACGCGGCACATCCGGTTTAACAGAATGGAGGTGTAATAACAAACCCCTCCTACGGCACTCATATTTTCCATACGTTTTTAACTTCCGCTTTTACGTCTTCCGGCTTGCCGAAGGCCGTGGTTGTCTGGGTGCCTATGGTTCCCCAGATTAATCTTTATTACCAGAATTCCTTTGGAAACTAAAGATACTGCCAGCGTTTTTCCTGAAATTGTTTTCAGCAGGTTACCTCCCGCAATAATTTCAGGGTTTTTCAGCGGAAATGGCAAGGTTATCTTTGCATCCGATTTTTTATCCGAGTTGTTAAAGATAAAAAGAATTTTGGAATTTTCTGCATTTTGGATGCTTGCGGTGATATTTCCGGCGGGAGATATTTCAACCATAGGCTTGAATCCAAAGAAATCCGTACACCTCCCGGCTGATTTTACGTCTCCGGTCCGGTAAAGATATGCTGAAATGGATGTTCCCATGAGTATAAAATATCCTTTACCATAACCGGTTTTGACTATCGCCGGCTTATTATTCCCGAAACTTCCAAGCGTTCTCCCCCTTTCGTTTTTCATCCATCCCCGTTCCTGTGCGCCGAACAACAGTCCCTTTTTTGTTTTGATAACAGTTCGTTCCTGTACGGCAAAATCCGTTTCTCTCGCGCCGAGTTCATCAGCCAGCCCGCCGCCGGGGATGCGGGGGGAGAGCCATCCGTCCTCAGTATAGCGGGCGAAACCGCCGTCTGAAATAAAAACTCCCCCTGCCCGGACGTATTGTTTCACCGCATTGAGCATATCCTTGTTTAACATCCACGGCATGGGGCAGTAAATAATTCCGTAATTTTTTAATTCTTCAGGAAACCTTAATATATCAAACCGTATGTTGTTTATCCAGAACATGAACACCGCACCGAAAAAAGCGTCCGAATATGATACACCGGGATATTTAAGGCATGCGGCAATATTCTGGCTGTCAGGGAGATAAAGAAGCCCGTATTCGCTCGCAGGAGGCCGCATCTTTAAAAACTGCTTTTCGTTTTTTTTTCAAAATTTTAATGAACTCTCTAAGTTCCTTGGTTCTGTAAGTCTCGCCTCCGTCAAGATTGCACAATCCCCATGCTGAAGGGGTTTCGTGGAAAAACAGCCTCTCCGGTTTAAACTGCCACAGGAAAATTCCCTTTGCGCCGCCGGCCACGGAAAACCAGAGGTTGTAAGACAATTCTCTTTCGTTAAGACGTCTGTGAATAACGCCCGCTCCAAATGCGGGGCCTGCGGAAAGCTCCGTAACCCAGTAATAATTCTTATCCCGCGCGGCAGAACTCTGTACCTGCAGGTTTGCAGCAGCTCTGGCAAAAGAAGGGATGTTGTCGTGGGCTGAATTAAACTCATGGGTAGACGTACCGTAAAAGTCTACTTCACGACCGGCAAGCCAGTCATCATGCGCCGCCTCGTTAGGTAAATTAAGAGTGCCGGAATGGGCATGCGCTGTAACAGGGTGCTGTTTATCAAGAGATTTAACGAGAGAGTTCAGCCACCGGATGCGCTTTGCCAGGGACTCCGCTCGAAAAAGTGTATAGTTGAGGTAGTTTTGCCCTTCCAATGATGTGCGTGAATACGGCGGCTCCGCGTCAGCAAAAGAGCGGTAACGTTCTCCGTATATTTTATTAACCTTCCGGATATCTTTATACTTTGCCTTCAGCCATTGCCTGTAAGATTTTTTCGTGTAGCCGCAGGTGCATTCAGGGATATCTATTTCCTGAAATACGTCCCAGAATAACAGGGCCGGGTGCCGGCGGTACCTTCGGACTGCTGTGAGAATATATTTTTCAACGTGCCTGAGCAGAAGAGGATTGTCCCAGCAGCACTGGTGTCGCCACACTCCTCCAAAACCGCGCTTTACCGGTTCCTGCCGCCTGTCCAAATCCATAACGAAGGCATTGCTGACATTAAATATTGCGTCAGGTATGGTTTCAAAAGTCAAAGTCAAAAGCACTTTCAAACCTGTCTTGTCCGCTAAATCCATCAGTCCGTCAATCTCATTCCATTCATATTTTCCGGGGATGCTTTCTATCTGGCTCCACACAGCCTCTATTTTTACGGTATCCAGCCCTATTTCTTTAATATGAGCGAAATCTTCTGCCCATTCGTCCCGCGGCGGGATGATTCGAAAATATTGAATTCCAAGCACAAAATTTATACATATATCGTTTATGATTTTTCCCATTGGTATTTTTTTTGCGGGAGTCAATATTCCAGCCGCCAAATCTTTGTTTCGTATTGTTTCAGGTCAGCGTTAAAAGAGCCGGTCTTTTCCGAAACAACCTCTCCCGTGAATGCATCTACAACCATGCAGGGTTTGGGCAGTTTAATTGTCCGTTCGCCGCCGTACCTTGCCGTGACAGAGACTATAAACCTGTTGGCATAAACAACGTCGTCGCCGTCGCTGTATATATGCACGCCTGCCTCTTTTGCCATGTTTCTAAGAAGAGCAGGGGGTATGTTAGGCACCGCGCACCATACAGAATGCCAGTTATCCATTTCCTTTACGACAAACCCCGGCATCGTCTCACTGCCGCTTTTGAACACTCCTTCGCTGTTGGTGCAGGGAACCACATTGGTCATTCCCAGAATGCGCGCATCCTTATCCCTGCTGTAGAAAAGCGGCCCTGTTTCGTCCGCCGTCTCAAACTGTATGCCGGGCATAACCCCGCGGGTTATCGGATGTTCCGCATCGCAAAGAGTCATACGCATCTTGCCTCCGCCGTCGTAAGCGGCAATATCTATACCTGTGAGTTCTTTCATCGCTGCATCGGAAAGGCCTTTGTCGGTGACATATCCGGCACCGAAAAGCCATAGTGCCGTGTTGCCGTTACGCTTCACCTTTTTCTCTATGACTGCGCGCTGCCGTTCTGTTACATAAAATGTGTCCATGAAGATATAAAACTTGTAATCCGGCGCAATCTCAAGGTCTTCCAGCAGGATAGTGTCAAACGGAGCGCCTATCCGCGGCATCTGGTCGTGATACTGGTTTTTATACATTGTCCGAACAATGCCGAA
>JAFGKM010000060.1 GCA_016928555.1 Candidatus Omnitrophota bacterium
ACTACGGCGGAATCTGACTCCCGGAGAACTCGCCCGCCCAATCCGGCGGACTCAGACAGCTCCGGGTAATGTATCCGTCAGAACGCTTTCGCTTTCCGCCTTGTCTTAGTACTGTGCATACGCAACTCGCACGTCAACCCTCCCCTTTCCTTTCTAAAAATGTATGCCTCCTCTCAAAATTTGTGGAGTCTTTGTAGAAGTTTGACAGACGGAAAAAATAAATATATATTAAAGCGAAAGTTTTTTGTTTAGAGATTGAGAAACAAAATCTGACCCCCCCACTATGAAGGCATATCAAGGAGAGTTCGGGGGAAAGGAGGGAAAGGGAATGAAATATGCCGGGAAGAAAATAAAGTTCGGCAAAAAAATTTTGATAGTCGGATACGGCTCGGTATCAAAATGCACGCTGCCGGTTCTCATGGAACATATTGACGCTCCCTACAAAAACATTACCATAGTCGACTTTGAAGATAAGAAAAAGGCGCTTGAGAAATGGACTGCAAGAGGTATAAAGTTCTCCCGCGGGAAAATTACCGAAAAAACCCTTGATAGAATCCTGTCAAAACATCTTGAAAACGGAGGACTTCTCATAGACCTGGCATGGAACATAGAATGCGGCGCCATGCTGGACTGGTGCCATAATCATAACGTACTCTATATCAACACATCCGTTGAGGAATGGGATTCCCTGGGAGCTATATTCAAAAAAAGCCCCTTTGAAAAATCGCTGTACTTCAGGCAGATGAAGCTCCGCAAATTGACAAAAAACCGGAAAAATTCGGCAACGGCGGTCGTAGACCACGGGGCAAATCCCGGCTTAATATCGCATTTTACGAAACAGGCTCTCGTTGACATAGCGCAACGATTGATAAAAGACAGGAAAGTTTCCGCGGCCGCAGGAAAAAACCTTGTCAGGCTATCAGAAAACAGGGAATTTGCAAAACTTGCCATGGCTCTCGGAGTTAAGGTCATACACTGCAGTGAAAGAGACACGCAGATTACGAATAATCCCAAGAGGGTGAATGAATTTGTCGGCACATGGTCCATAGAAGGTCTGCGCGAGGAAGGGACCGCTCCTGCGGAGATGGGCTGGGGAACGCACGAAAAAAGGCTTCCGAAGAACGCCCACGTTCCTCCTTACGGGCCCAAAAACCAGATATTTCTTGCACAGATGGGAATGAACACATGGGTGCGTTCATGGATACCCGAAGAGGAGATTATAGGCATGGTAATAAGGCACGGAGAGGCGTTCGGCATTTCGGACAGCCTCACGGTAAGGGAAAAAGGCAAGCCCGTGTACAGGCCCACGGTGCATTACGCCTACATGCCCTGCCACGACACGCTTTCGTCTCTGTATGAACTCAGGGGCAGAAACTACGATATGCAGCCCGAATTAAGGATTCTCCAGGACCATGAAATCGTTTCAGGCAAGGACATACTCGGAGCGCTTCTGATGGGACATAAGTACAATTCGTGGTGGACGGGAAGCATTCTTGACATAGAGGAGTCAAAAAAACTTGCGCCCGGACAGAATGCAACCACCATACAGGTGGCGCTGGGTGTCGTCAGCGCGGCGATGTGGATGATTGAAAACCCGGGGAAAGGGTTCTGCCTTCCGGACGATTTGCCGCACGATTACGTTCTGAAAATAGCAAAACCGTGGCTCGGGAAGTTTATCTCAAAACCCTATGACTGGACCCCTCTTAAAAACAGGAAGGTTTTCTTCAGAGAAAACCCCGACAACAAGGCGGATGAATCCGACCCATGGCAGTTTAAAAACTTTCTTTTTGTGCCTTAAGGCGTTAGGCAGACAGGAGAAACTCATGGCCTTTAAAATAACCGAGGAAACAAAACAGGCGGTCCTTCAGAAGATAGCAAAAGCAAAGGGAACCCCTGTTTTCGTAATAGATATTGAACAGCTTAAGAAAAATTACCTCAGGTTCAGGGAAAACCTGCCGGACGTGCAGGTTTATTACGCAGTCAAGGCAAACTCGGACCCCCTGATTGTAAAAACGCTCTTTGACATGGGAGCAAGCTTTGACGTTGCTTCGCTTCCTGAATTCCATCTGGTGCGCAAAAACCTTATAAACCTTCTGCCTTCCGAACAGCAGGATTTTATATGGGAAAAAATCATTTACGCACATCCCATAAAGATGATAAAAACACTGCACGAACTTGAGCCGTACAAGCCCCTTATGACATTCGATAATTTTGACGAACTTGAGAAAATAAAAAGGCACTGCCCTAGCGCGGGGATTGTACTCAGAATAGAAGTCCCCAACAGGGGCTCCATCGTCAACCTTTCATCCAAATTCGGAGCGAGCAGGGAGGACGCCATAAACCTTGCCGTTAAGGCTTTTGAGATGGGCTTTCTGGTGGAGGGGCTGAGTTTCCATGTAGGAAGCCAGTGCACGAATTTTGAAAACTACAGGAACGGGCTGAATTTTGCGGCCGAGGTCTTTGAGGAAGCGGAGAAGAAAGGATACAAAATACGCAATTCAAAAACAGGCAGAAGGATTCTTGATATCGGCGGAGGATTTCCCGCGGAAGAATACAATACGGGAGTAATGCCTTTTGAAGAACTCGCAAAAAAACTGAACGCAGAAATAAAAAAACTGTTTCCCGGAGACATTGAGTTAATCGCGGAACCGGGAAGGTTTTTGGTCGCCAACACATGCACGCTCGTAGTCTCCGTAATCGGAAGAGCTTTCAGGCACGGCATAATATCTTATTACATTGACGAAGGCCTTTACGGAACGTTTTCCGGACAGGTGTTTGACCATCAGATATATGCCTTGAAAGCCTTTAAGGGAGGGGAGAAGGAAAAGTGCGTTATTTTCGGACCCACGTGCGACGGCTTTGACACAGTATCGCCGAGCACAAACGAGAAAAAATACCCATGCGGACTCCTGCCGAGGATGGAACTCGGAGACCTGCTTTACGCTGATAATATGGGGGCGTATACGCTTGCTTCTGCGACAAATTTCAACGGATTTCCCGTTGCAAAGGCAGTTTACGTAAATAGATAATGCCTGCACTTTACGAGCAGTTCGACTCGCTGGGCGAAATGCTTAGAGATTCTGCCCGGAGATTAAAAGATAAGCCTGCTGTTATCTTCCAGCAGGCGCCGTTCTCCTATGCGCGGATAGAATCCTTTTCCAATCAAATTTCATGCTTCCTGAGAAAAAAAGGGATAGATAAAGGAGACCGGATAGGACTTTACTGCATAAATTCGCCGTGGTTTGTAGCCGCCTACTTCGGAATTTTGAAAACAGGCGCTACGGCAGTGCCCATAAATCTTTTGTTGAGCCCCGAAGAGATTCAGTACATCCTTTCAGACTCGGAAGCGGCGGGGCTTATTTATTTTGAGGGATTTGAAAAAAACATAGCGCAGATAAGAGACAGCCTTCCGAACCTGCGTTTTCTGATTACCGCGGGCAAACCGGGGATTCCGGAATCTACGGCTCTCGCCGAAATACTGGAAACCGAGCCTGCGGAGTGCGAAATATTGAAACTGAACCAGAAAGAAGACGTTGCGGCAATTCTCTATACCTCGGGAACAACCGGCGCCCCCAAAGGCGCAATGTTAACGCACCGCAATCTGCTGTTCAACGTAAATTCCGTTCTACAGATACTTCAGGTGGATGAAAACGACGTATTTCTCACGGTGCTGCCTTTATTCCATGCTTTCGGAGCCACCGCAGGGATGATTACTCCGCTTGCGGCGGGGGCGGCTATCGCCGCCGTCCCGAAATTTACCGCCGGAGACGTTGCTCAAGTCATAAGAGAAACAAAGTCCACGATTTTTTTGGGCGTGCCTTCAATGTACAAGCTTTTTGCCGGCCTTCCTGACGAGAGAATCCCAGATTTCCGTTCACTTCGCTTCGGAATATCCGGAGGGGACGCCATGCCTGCCGGGATATTGAAGCAATTTGAGGAAAAATTCGGCGTATTGATTTATGAGGGCGACGGCCCCACCGAGTGCTCTCCGGTTACGGCGGTAAATCCCATAGGAGGAAAACGGAAACTCTGCTCAATAGGGAAGGCTCTTCCGGGAGTGGAAATGAAAATCGTGGACGATAACGGAAGTGAACTCAAAAACGGGGAGATAGGAGAAATAGCAGTGCGCGGGGAGAACGTGATGAAAGGATACTTCAGGCGCCCCGAGGAGACGAAAGAATCCTTTTTCGGAGAATGGTTCCGCACGGGCGACCTCGGATACAGGGATGATGAGGATTATTTTTACATCGTCGACAGAAAGAAAGACATGATTATCGTAAGCGGCATGAACGTATACCCCAGGATGCTTGAAAACGTCATATGCAGGCATCCCTCTGTAGCGGAAGCGGCGGTAGTGCCGGAACCGCATCCTCTGCACGGCGAGGTGCCGAGAGCCGTCATAGTGCTGAAGCCGGGCGCGTCGGCCGCAAGAAAAGAACTTCTTCATTTTTGCTCGGAACATCTGGGGAGGCATGAGATACCCCGCATCATAGAAATCGTTGAGGAACTTCCTAAAACGCCTACGGGCAAGGTGTTGAAACGCCTGCTTAAGTCCGGGAAACAGAGATTTTACGACTGAAGGGGGTTAATGGCTTACAAGAATGACGGTATACGCGGCATGGTGCCGGCGGAGAAAATGTGTGAAAATGCAAGGAAATTGAGGGATACTTATAAAATCAAGCCCGATGCGCCCCTTTTCCAGAAGGAATTCGGCTTTCTTTCTCTTGAAGCATGGAAAAAACAGGGGATGCCGAAAGACGTCCCTTTGCGGAAACTTTTCGGTTTTGACGAGCCGGGCAACCATTACTTAACCGGATTGGGCTGGTGCGAAGCAGGTTTTATGCCTGCTTTCCCTGAAAAAATGATTGAAGACAGAGGCGTTCATGAAGTCATCCAGGATAAAGCCGGGCGTTATGTGCTCTACTTTAAAGGCCGCAGGAGCGGCTTCATGCCGGAATACCTTGACCATCCCGTCAAAGACATGAAAACGTGGGAAGAAAAATGCAAGTGGCGGCTCAACCCCGAAACGCCCGAACGATACAAAAACCTTCAGGAAACTCTGGGCAAGGCAAAAAAAGAAGCCGCAACCGGCAAGATAATATCCCAGCAAGTTGTAGGCGGCTATATGTACCTGCGCAGTCTGATAGGTCCGGAGGGACTTCTATACAAATTCTATGACGAGCCGGAACTGATACACAAATGCATGAAAACATGGCTTGAACTGGCAGACGCGGTAATATCAAAACACCAGGAGCAGGTTTCCCTTGACGAATTTTTTATCGCAGAAGATATCTGCTACAACAAGGGGCCTTTAATCTCCCCGGAAATGATAAAGGAGTTTTTGTTTCCATACTACCGGCAGTTAATCGGCAATATCAAGTCCAGGCAGTTGGACAAAAACAGGCATCTCTATTTCCAGGTGGATACCGACGGCTATGCCCCTTCCGTCATACCCTTGTACATGGATATTGGAATGGACGTTATGAGCCCGTTTGAGGCGGCCTCCGGATGCGACGTGCTTGAGATAGGCAGAGAGTTCCCCGGCATGGTCATCAGCGGAGGCATAGACAAGCGTATTCTGGCAAAAGGAAAAGATGCGATTGACCGGTATATAGACCATGTTCTTCCCGCCATGAAAAAAAGAGGCGGATACATCCCGACATGCGACCACGACGTACCCGAAGAAGTGCCGTATGAAGATTATTTCCATTACAGGAAACGCTGTCTGGAATTCGCGGGGGAAAAGTGATTCAAAAGAAAAATCATAAATCCAACACTTTTTGTCATTGCGAGGAATGTTTTTATGACGCGGCAATCTCAATGGAAATCTTGTGATAAGGTTGAGATTGCCACGCCCCAAAGAAACGGCTCGCAACGACAAAATACGTCAGTTCGGGGGGTGAGGGAGGCGTTATGAATATTCTAAAGTTGGGAGAAGAGAAGATACGGAAAATGACAGTCTGGGATATGGCATTGGTTAAACTGATATGTGTCTTTTTAGGGTTAATCCTCGGAGCTTATGCTGCCGCTTTTATCAAAGAAAACATACTGCTGTTTGTAATTCTGTTTATTATCGGCTACATCACGGCGATATACAGAGTGCTTGTGAGAAAATAGGCTTCAAAGGAGAATAATGGGAAAAAAGACAAAAGTTCACGGTGTGGCAATGCCGGCATTCACAAGAGGAAAGATGATAAGGCTGCTTCTTTTTATTATACTTGTGGCTGTCGGATTTACACTTAATAAGTATGTCCCGTCAGTGAACACCTTCGGGTGGGGATTCGCCTTCGGCATGGTATGCATGGCCATCCTTACCGGCTGAAAACTCATTTTCTTTTTATCCTGTTTTTCAGCGCCTCCGACGGTTTTTGATAAACACGACAGGTGTTGCGTCCCGACTTTTTTGCTTCATACATTAAGAGCCACCTCGCGGACTTGAACCGCGGACCTGAGCATTACAAGTGCCCTGCTCTACCACTGAGCTAAGGTGGCAATTAAAACAACTCTAATATTATACCTTTTACCGCAGGATTTTCAATCGCTGATTTTATGCATGCCGAAATTACGCCCTTGCACATTGGCGCCATTCTGAAGGTTTTGAGTCCAAGGACATCTTAAGGGGTTTTTAGCAGTTCTGCCGGCACCTGATTAAATACAGCACGCTAAAACTTAATTGGAAGTTTTCCATATTTTTTTACCGTCTGAAGAATGGTGAAAAAACTTTCTCTCCACCTGTCTTCCGGGACGTTTTCGGTTATTCCGATGATAAATCTGTCGCCGGGAGCCGCCTCTTTCAGAATCTTTTTTGTCGTTTCCTCTATTACGCTCGCTTTTTCCAGGTGAACCGAAGAGGGGAAGTTCATGAAAAAAACCTTGCCCTCCCATATCTTTCTGGCTTCGGCAACCGTCATGTCCGTATCGGGTGCAGGGGTAAAAGCTTCAATCCAGTCAAGTTTTGAGCGGCCTACCTCTTGAGCCCATATTTTATTGTTTGCATCAAGATGGCATCCTGCCATTTTCCCGTTTGCGTGGAGTATCCCGGCGATTTCTTCCCAGTGAGGCAGAACGTGCTCCATAAACCTCTGTTTGCCTAAAATTTCCGGGGTATAGTTGCCTCCGCACTGTACAATAAGAGCCGGGGATTTTGCCACAATTGAATAAATTTTCCTGTTGTTTTCACTCATTGCCTCGCACAGTCTCAATATCCGCTCTTTACGTTCCGCCCACTCAATGCTGAAAATTTCTACGCCCATAAAAGAGTGTATTATATCGTGTATGGGAGCCCCAGGCGCAACTGTCTTAAAGAAGGCCTCTCCTCCTATTTGCGTCTGACTCTTTATAAAGGTTTCATAATCAGGAAGAAATTGCCGGCCTCTTATCATGTATTCAAGAGCATCATAGTCCTGAGGGCCCTTGAACAATTTATCCGATACCCACGAGGTGGTTTCAGTTTTCTCCAGACCCAGTTCCTGCTTTACTGTGATGGAAAGATTTCCTTCCGGGGTTTTCGTTATTATATCGGTACACAGCATACCGTCTTTTTTGGTGGTAATCTCTTCTGTAACAACGCCAGTGCTGACTGTCCTGTAAACCGGGCTGGCATCAATAATGCACATACCCCCGTCTCGGAGAACCCTTTCCATTTCGCATTGAGGTATCCTCCATCCTTTAAGCGCAAAAGGGACAAAATCAACGAATTGTCCCTTGAAAACAGCCTCTATTTTCTCCGAACATTTCATTTTTATTACCTCCTCTTTCCTGTTTTACAGCACCTTCGGAATTTCTGAGATTCATCATGCTCCTCAGTGGAATTTTGCGGAAGTGTAATGGATATACCGCAATATTATACATCTTTTTTCTCGATTTCAACAATCAGCCTGAGCAAACACAGTATTTAATCGCCGGCTTGAATTTATTGACAAAAGAGAGCGGCAGGTGTAACTTAAGGGCGGAGGTATCCATGAAAAAAATAATTACGGTGCTGGTTATACTTGCTGTTGCGGGAGTTGTCTGGTGGAAATATTCAAATAAGGTGAAATCCGAGTTAAGCGGACCGCAGGGAGAACCGGCAAGGACAGTAGCTTTTTTCTTTGAGAACGTTCAGAAACTGAGTAATCTGATATGGAAGGAAGGAGCAAAGGAACAGGCGGAAGCAGACATCAGGAAAATCCAGAGCGGTTCAGCCGAAGAACGCGAAAAAGCAACGGCGGAATTATACAAAAAATACGGCATAGGAGATATAAAAATCCTTTTCAGAGAAGAAAAATTCGGTAAAGCAGTTGCCGGCACATTTTCCTTGTTTGAATTCGGAACCTACTCGGTCGGAGAAGCTAAAATAGACGGTAATACGGCCGTCGTAGAGGTAAAATTCTCGCCGGAAGATTTTATGGGAATGAACAAGGCCTTTTCCAAGCTTTCTTCCGTGAAAACACAGGGAATAAAACAGGGAACGTCAATCATCCCCTTCTCGCTGGAAAAGAAAGGCCATATGTGGTATATCGTGGATATAGGCGGGGAGGCAGGCAGCCTGGCAAAAGCCGCATCCCGCCTTGGGAAATAATAATTATTGCTTCATGACTTTAATCCATATCTGTCTTGTTCTGGGGCCGTCAAATTCACACAGATATATTCCCTGCCACGTGCCGAGCTGGAGAGTACCGCCTTCAACCAGAACGCACAAAAAATGTCCTGTCATGCTTGATTTGACGTGTGCATCGGAATTACCCTCTGAATGTGCATATCTTCCGTCTTCCGGAACAAGTTTCTCCAGAACGGATATGATATCGGCTTTTACCGAAGGGTCGGCATTCTCGTTTATTGTAAGTCCACAGGTTGTATGAGGCACATACATATGGCAAACGCCGCTGTTCACGCCCGACTTTTTGACAACGCCATTGACTGAATCCGTCACATCAAAAAACTCCTGGCGTTTTCCTGTTCTTACCGTTATTTTTTCCATCAACGCTCAACCTTGCCGCTTCAACCTGTTCAGGCGCTTTTGTTATTATCCTTGAGCAGGTCCCTTATTTCGGCGAGAAGCACCTCTTCTTTTGACGGAGGGGGAGGCGCCGCCGGAGCCGCCTGCTCCTTTTTCTTAATAGAATTCATTGCCTTTACTGCAAAAAATATCGCAAATGCGATAATCATAAAATCCACTACGGTCTGGATAAATTTCCCGTAATTGAGTAAAACGGCAGGATTGTCTCCTGAAGCCGCCTTGACCGTAACCGCAAGAGCCGCAAAATCAACCCCGCCAAGAAACGCGCCGATTGGAGGCATTATGACATCGCCCACAAAGGAAGAAACTATCTTGCCGAACGCCGCACCGATAATTATCCCCACGGCCATGTCAACGACATTTCCCTTCACGGCAAACTCCCTGAATTCTTTGACCATGCCCATAAAAACACCCTCCTTTTTCAATTAATCCGCAGTTGCCTGTTACTCAACCGGAGTGTTAAGTTTCTCCTCCTTCAGTTCGTACGAAAAATCCGTCTTTCCGTCATAGGTTATAACATAGGTGTACTGGATATCCGGCTTAAATTCGTGTTTTAAAGATTCTCTGTACTCCCTGACCTTTTCCTTCTTCGCCCCGAGAAAGATATTCAGGACGCCTTTAGGTTCTTTGTAATGTGTGGCGGTAAACTGAATGTCGTAAGTCCCTTTTTCAAGGGCAAGAGAGTCTTCCCTCTTGTTTTTTGAATTAAGGTCTTTTAAATTCCACGCGGTTTCCCCGGACTTCCTGTACTGGAATGCAAGCTCCACAAGGTCGCCTTCTCCCCACAGGCTGACGGAGGATTCCTGCTGTTGTTGAGTTTCCGCAAGAGACGAGTCTGCAAGGCGCATAACGATTTTTGCGGGCAAAGCCTGTCTTTTCTTCTCAAGCTCAGCCGCCTTTGCGGCGCTTACCGCAGTTTCGGTTTTCTGGGACACGGAAGCCAGTTTTTTCTTGTCTTCTTCAAAGTTTTTCTTAAAAACGAAGGTTTTGCCTTTCTGTATCATGACGCGCGAAGAATCGGCATAGTCGCCGCTCACCAGTATTACAGTATGCAGGCCGGCAGAGATATCCTTGATTGTGACGGGGGGAGTTTCTTTCAGTTTGTACCCGTCAAGATAAATGGCAACATTCTGCCAGTCAGTTATAACCGTAAGGTTGCCGCTCCCGCTGAAAACCCGGTGAAAGATACCTCTTTGCGCCTGTACCTGCTTCTGCATTGTCAACTGCACAACCGTAACTTCGTTTTCCACCACCTTGATGTCTTCCGTAACGGCCTCATAACCGGAAAGAGTCGCCTTTAGCTTATGCTCCCCGGGAGCAACAACGGTCAAAAGGGGCGTTTTCCCCACGCTTTTTCCGGCAATCTCCACGGAAACGCCTTCCGGAACGCTTGTTACCCGCAGGAAACCTTCCTGAGCGTTAAGCCCGGCCGTAAAGAATAAAAATGCCGCACAGCACAAAACTGAAAACCTTAAAATTCTATTCATTTCGAACCTCCTTTGTCTGAAGCCGGCATCCCCAAGCATTCCTATTTTAAACCTCTTTTTTTCCGCCGGTCAAATAAATTACGCGCTTTCATTTTACAATACCTGTTTTTTATGTTAAAGTAAACGTTCACATGGAGTTTTACGGCAGCAGCCCGGAAGCGCGCTTATCAGGAAAAGAGGTTGTTCCGCAGATAAGCGGCGGGGTAAAGGATATTTTGCTACGTCACCGCAAAAAGGGGGGGAAAGAGGAAAACGGGAAGTAAAGGAAGCAGTAAGTAAAGTCGTGCGGTACATGCGTTCTAACTGACAACAGTTAAGGCAAACCGCGCAAGCAAGTTTGAGAAAAATCATAAACCCCTCACTGTGAAAACATATCACGGAAGAGTTCAGGGTAAAGGAGACTGTAATAATGGAACAGGCAAATAAGATTTATGTAGGAAATCTGAGTTATGACACGACAGAAGATGAAATCAAGAGTTTTTTCTCTGAAAAAGGGATAGAACCCAAAACCGTCACGCTTATAATTGACAAGTACACCGGACGGTCAAAGGGATTCGGCTTTGTGGAAGTTGAATCGGATGCCGTGCTTCAGCAGGCAGTGGAAGCGCTGAACGGGCAGGAGCTGGGCGGAAGGAAGCTTACCGTAAACAAAGCCCAGCCGCCTAAGGAAAGAACAGGCGGATTCAGGGATAGAGGCGGTTTCGGTGGCGGCGGAAGGTCCGGCGGCGGAAGGTCCGGCGGATTCGGCGGCGGAAACCGTTCCAGGTATTAATCTTTAACGGGAAAAGAGAGCGCTCGTTTTTCACGGGCGCTCTCTTTTTTATTCAAATCTGTTAATAACAAAGCCGGATGGAACTTTAGGGTAAAAATATGTGGTCTTCTGAGGCATAAGCTCGCCGTTCAAGCATATATCCGCAAACTGTTTCTTACCAACCGGGTTAAGGAAAAAAATCACTCCTGTTTTTCTTCTGTCGTATTCATTCAGAAGATATCCCGGGGACTGATGGTAAAAGACCCCGTCGGCGCATGGCTTCAGTATTTCATCAATAACAAAACTGTGCAGTATGACGGTATCAAGGGAAAGCCTCCTGTCGGAAAAATCCCCTCCGGCATATTTTCTGATATCGCCGAGGTTTTTGAGCTTTATAATGTAAAATTCACCTTTTTCATAAACGCCGAATATCCCTGCCCTCTCTTCTTTCTGCATTTTTTCAAACATTGCTCCCCGGGAAGAGACCCCTTCAACGTCAAAATGTTTTTCAAAAAGGCTCTTGTTTCCGGCAAACGAAACATCATGGGTCACATACCTGTGTGTAGGCATTATAAGCAATTCAGGAGATTCAATATTCACCAGAAAAACGAGAACAAAACCGTTTTCAGGCGCAGGATTGTCTTTATAATACCGGAGAGCCGCCTGATACCTGTGGTGCCCGTCGGCAATTATAAGCTTTCCCCGGGACAGAAGTTCTTTTACGGTTGATGTGTTGCCTTCACCCTCTATCCTGCCGAAAGCAAAAGAATCCCCGTCCCCTATCATTCCCTCCGCGTCCGGAACGGAAACTTCTATAATCTTTTCCATCGTGCGGGACTCGTCACGGTAAAGCATGAACACGGGAGAGAAATTGGCCCTGCATTTTTCTATCAGCCGGTAGCGGTTGGCATGGTGTTTCTCAAATACTTCTTCGTGGGGTATGACGCTTCCCGCACCGAAATCCTCCAGCCGGATAAGCGCAAAAACCCCCTTGCGCACAAAGTGCTTTCCCTGCCACGAAAACCGGTGCCTGCCGAAATAAAAACGCTCTTCCTCTTCCCTGACAAGAATATTCTGCCCTATCCATGCCTCAAACAGCTCCTTCGCCCGTTCGGGATCAGCCCCGCCGGATATGAGGTTAATGATATTCCAAGGAGAGAGTGCGCGCAGGCGCTTTTCAGCTTCCTCGTCAATGACGTCCCACGGCGGTGCGATAACCGTGCTTATATCCTTTATTTTTTCCTTATTATAGGCATATCCCCTGAAAGGTTTTATTTCCGCCATTTTTCAATCCGCTCCCTGCTGTTGCTCGGCCGCCGCAGGCGGTTCTTCAAAGGAAAGGTATATTTTCACGTTGGCGTTTTTCCTGGTTTCTGCGTACCACTGGTTAAAAAACTGTTCTCTCTTCTGCCACAGAAGGGTGCGCCTTATGGATTCGCCGTCTTTTTCGGTTATCTGGTGCGTTTTTATGTACTGGGCAACCTCCTCGTCCGAAACCTCAACCCCGCTTTCCGCAATGAGAAGCTCTTTCAGCTTCTCTGTCATTATCTTAACTCTCAGTTCATCTTCAATCTTTCGGAGTTCCTCAGTAGGGTAGCCGGAGATAATTTGCCTGTATTTCGCTTCGTCAAACCTGCCCTTTTCGTCAAGGAAGACAGGTTCGGACTTTATCACGTCCACTATCTCGCTGTCAAACACTCTTATCCTCCTGCGTTTTGCCTGCTGGATAAGAATTCTGTCCCTTATCATGCTCTCAAGGACTCCATGTTCGATATTCATGTTTTTAAACAGCTCCGCCGCCTTCTCCCCGAAGATCTCCCTGTATTTGCCCTCAACCTCCCCGAGGCTCATATGGTATTCCCTGAGCGTAATCGGCTCCCTGTTTACAACCGCCGCATAATACCGCCCCTTATCTCCTCCTCCCACGCCTACGCCCCATATCAGAAACCCCGGGATGATGAGAATTGCGATGGTCCAGAGGATTATCTTCATGTTTTTTTTCTTCCTGAAAAATTTCATAACCATATTAGTCTTTCCCCCTTAAAGCGATTACAAATTCGCCCTTTGCTTCCTTATCCCGATACTCCGTGAATATTTCCTCCACTTTTCCTGTACTGACCTCCTCAAACTTCTTTGTCAGCTCCCTGCAAAGAGTCATTTCCCTCGCCGGAAAAAGCTCGTTCATCACCGATAGGGTATCTTTTATCCTGTATACCGACTCATAGAAAAAAACCGTCTCCTCTTTATCTTTCAACGATTCAAGGAATTTCCGCTTCTTGCCCGTTTTCCTCGGCACAAAACCGTAAAAGGAGACCCTGTCTGTAGGCAGTCCGCAGACAGACATCGCCGCCGCAAGGGAAGAAGGCCCCGGCACCGGAGACACGGATATGTTGTTCTTGCGCGCCTCCTTCACAAGCAGGTATGCCGGGTCGGAAATGCCCGGGGTCCCCCTGTCGCATACGAGCACGACCTCTCTGCCTTCGGAAAGAAGATTCAACGCTTCACCGAGCCGCGCCTTCTCGTTATCCTTGTAATAACTGACTAAACGTTTCTTTACGCCGAGGTGGTTCAGAAGCTTAAGCGTCTCCCTGGTATCCTCGCAGAGTATTACATCCGCATTTTTTAAAACTTCCACGGCCCTATATGTGATATCGCCCAGATTGCCTATTGGAGTTGCAACAACATATAGCATTGACTGAAACCTCAACTTAAAGAAACCTTGACTTTTAAGGTTTTACATTATAAACTAATCAGGCGTTTTTTTCAAAGGGGAGAGAAATCATGGACTACGAAAAAATTCTGCCCGGCATAATAAAAAAGAACGATAAAAAAATACTGCTTGCCGTACTGGACGGAGTCGGCGGAATTCCGCACAAAGAAACCGGTAAAACCGAACTTGAGGCGGCAAACACCCCTTTTCTCGACGGACTGGCGGCGGAGAGCTCATGCGGGACGGCCATACCCGTACTTAACGGCATCACGCCCGGAAGCGGACCGGGGCACATAGCCCTTTTCGGGTACGATCCTGTTGAAACACAGATAGGCAGGGGCGTACTTGAATGCCTCGGGATAGACGCTCCTCTGGAAAAAGAGGACATAGCCATACGCGGAAATTTCGCGACTGTTGACGGCAGAAGGATAGTTACGGACAGAAGGGCAGGCAGGATTCCGACTGAAGAAAACCGGAAAATCGTCGCCCTGATTTCCGAAAACATAAGGGAGATTTCCGGCGTAAAGATAGAAATCCGCACGGTAAAGGAACACAGGTGCGCAATAATGCTTAAAGGGAGCGGGCTGTCTCCCTGCGTTTCAGAAAACGATCCTCAGAAGGAAGGCGCACCGCTCAAATCCATAACGCCCCTTGACAAGCAATCCGAAAAAACCGCAAAAATACTCGCGGAGTTTGAAGACAGGGTCATTGAACTCCTGAAAAAACACGATTCAAAGGCAAAAGGGATTCTTCTAAGGGGAATATCCCGCCTTCCCCAAATCCCGGGTTTTGCGGAAAAATACAAGCTTAATGCGGTTTGCATAGCCTCCTATCCGATGTACAGGGGCGTATCCAAGGTCGCCGGAATGGATATAGCCCCCTGCGGGGAGACCGTGGACGAGGAGATTGAAACCCTGCGGGAGATTTACGGCAGGTACGACTTCTTCTTCCTCCACGTCAAAAAAACTGACAGCTACGGGGAAGACGGCAACTTCGGCGCAAAGGTTAAGTTTCTTGAGGAGCTTGACAACAAACTGCGCGTTATGAAAAACCTTAAGTTTGAGAGCATCGCGGTTACAGCCGACCATTCAACGCCCGCCGTTCTGAAGTCCCACTCATGGCATCCCGTACCGCTTATCATAAATTCACCGAACGCGATACCCGACGATGTAAAAAAATTCACAGAGAGAGAATGCGCAAAAGGGATACTCGGACGGATATATTCCAAAGAGATTATGTACCTGCTCCTCGCCTGCGCGCTGAAACTCGACAAATTCGGAGCGTAAATGTTTAACGGCGGCGTAAAACTCGTTGACTTCAAGGAATTAAGCAAAGAGAAACATATAGAGGATTTCCCTTTGCCGGAAAAAGCCGCCATACCATTATCCCAGCATACGGGACTGCCGGCGAAACCCGTAGTCAAAAAAGGCGATGCCGTGCTGAAAGGCCAGGTGATAGGCGAACCCGCAGGTTTTATCAGCAGTTTCATACATTCCAGCGTTTCGGGAACCGTCGCAGGCATAGAAAACGTCCCTCTGCCAGGAGGCAAAAGCTCGCCAGCGGTCGTAATACAGAACGACGGGCAGGATACGGCCGTTGAGATGGAAAAAAGAAACTGGCTTTCCCTCCAGCCGAAAGAAATAGTGTCGCTGGTCAGGGAAGCCGGCATAGTCGGGATGGGAGGAGCGGCATTCCCGACTTTCGTGAAGCTTACCGTGCCTGAAGGGAAAAAAGCCGACTGCGTAATCCTCAACGGATGCGAATGCGAGCCTTTCCTCACCGCAGACTACCGCGTGCTCAAGGAACAGTGCGGCGGGGTCATTGAAGGACTGCAGATTATATGCAGGGCTCTTTCAATTCAGAAAGCTTATATAGGGCTTGAAAACAACAAGAAGGATATCGCCGCAATGGTGAAAAATGCCGCCCGAAACCTTCACGATTCCATAAAAATCCGGATAAAGGTTCTTCCCGAAAGGTATCCTCAGGGAAGCGAAAAACACCTTATAAAATCGGTTGCGGGAAAAGAAGTGCCCTCCGGCGGACTGCCGGTTGATATAGGATGCGTCGTCTTTAACGTGCAGACCGCTTTGGCCGTAAGGGACGCCGTATGCTGCGGCCTGCCGCTCATAGAAAGGGTGCTTACCGTAACCGGGCTCGTGCCGGAATCAAGAAATCTCAAGGTCAGGATAGGAACTCCCATATCAAGAATTCTTGACTACTGCGGAGCAGAAATGAAACCGGGGCGCAGGATAGTAATCGGCGGGCCCATGATGGGCGTCAACCTGCACTCGGCGGACGCCCCGGTGATAAAGAGCACTACGGGCATACTGATACTTCCTCAAGAGGAAATGCCCGAAGAAATACGCCCGTGTATAAGGTGCGGCAGGTGCATTGAGGCATGCCCGATGCGGCTGGTGCCGGCGGAGTTGAGCAGGCGCGCCGAAAACAAAGACTGGGAAGGGTGCGTCCGGTTTGACGTTGCAGACTGCATTGAATGCGGCTGCTGCAGCTACGTGTGCCCGGCAAAGCGGCCGATGGTTGAACTTTTCAAGTGGGCAAAAGCCGAAATGAGGAGATTATAGTACTGACCGAAATCCCCCCATACCCCCCCTTTGCAAAGGGGGGATTAAGAGGTTCCCTCCTTTCGCAAAGGAGTGTTAGGGTGGATTTAGAGGGGATTTGACGGCAGAAACAAAACAGCAATCCTCATGAGAGGGGAAAATCAAAAACCCTTCACTGTGCGGGATATAAAAAAAGAGTTCAAAGTAAAGGAGAATTCGGAATAAATGGCTGAAATAAAATGGGCGCCGCATATACACGATAGTGAAACAACTTCGCGCATCATGTGGAGCGTAATAATATCGCTTCTGCCGGCGCTGGCAGGAAGCGTATGGTTCTTCGGGCCTGCCGTTCTGAAGATTGTTCTCGTCTGCATTGTCTCCTGCGTCATAAGCGAAATACTGAGCCAGCGGGTATTCGGCAAAACAATAAAGGTTTACGACGGAAGCGCGGTTGTTACGGGCATGCTGCTCGCCTTCGTTCTCCCGCCTGCAACACCGCTGTGGATGGCGGCGGTCGGAGGTTTTCTTGCCATATTCCTTGCAAAGGAGCTCTTCGGAGGGCTGGGCCACAACATATTCAACCCGGCGCTTACCGCAAGGGCAATACTCACCGCATCGTTTCCTCTTGAGATGACGCAGTTTACCGCGCCTTTTTCATACAGGATTGACGCAGTTTCAACCGCAACGCCCCTGGGGATAATCAAGGAAAGCCTTGATACACAGCTCCCGTCCCTTTTTGACATGCTTATCGGCAACAGGTCGGGATGCATAGGGGAAACGTGCACGCTTCTTCTGCTTCTTGGAGGAATTTTCCTTCTCCTTCGCAGGATAATAACATGGCATATACCGGTTTCTTATGTTCTAACGGTAGCGTTTTTATCGGCCCTCACGGAACAGGCCCCGCTTTTCCAGATAATGGCGGGAGGGCTGATACTCGGAGCCTTCTTTATGGCAACGGATTACGCCACTTCCCCACTGACGGGAAGAGGAAAACTGATATTCGGAGCCGGCTGCGGAATAATAACCTTCCTTATAAGATTGAAAGGCAGTTATCCCGAAGGCGTGGCGTACTCCATATTGATTATGAATATGTTTGTCCCCTTCATTGACAAATATACATTGCCGAAAAAATTCGGTTTATCCCATTCACGGGACTTCTCACGTTTACGGCGCTTTTCCCCGAAAAATCCTGGGGGAGTTAACAAATGAGCAAAAAAGAGATAATTACCGGAATTATTGTGCTTCTCATAATTTCAATGACATCCGGCTGTCTTCTCTCATGGGTGTATGGAGCCACAAAACCGCGCATAGACGAGCAGAAAAAAATCGAGGCGGCGAGGATTAACAGGGAGATTTTTCCGGAAGGCGCAAAGTTTTCCGATACCATAACCGAAAACGGCATGACTTACGTGGAAGTCTATTCTGCGGACGGCGGCTTGGCAGGCAGGGTATTTGACGTCACTTCAGCCGGTTACGGCGGGCCCGTCGCGGTTAAAATCGGGATAGACGGCGAATTGAGGATAAAGGGAGTTAGAATCCTTTCCCACACGGAAACGCCTGGCCTCGGCTCAAAAATATCGGACATTGGATTTCTGGACCAGTTTAAGGATAAGTTCGGAAATACTCTCTGCCTGAAGAAAGACAGCGCGGAAGGAACTGTTGACGCAATAACCGGCGCTACAATCTCGTCAAGAGCTGTTGCAGACGGGATAAAAAAACTGCAGGAAAAATTAAGCAGGGCGGAAAAATGAAAAAACTGATCGATTTAAAAAGCTTTTCCCTGGGGCTGTGGAAAGAAAACCCCGTTTTTTACCTTATGCTCGGACTTTGCCCTCTCTTAGCCGTTTCAGCCTCGCTTAAAGACGCTCTAGGCATGGGAGCTGCGTTCATCTTTGTCCTTACGGGAGCCAATATTACCGTATCAATCATAAGAAGATGGGTCCCCGCGCACATAAGGATTCCGGTATTCATTATAGTTATAGCCACATTTGTCACCATAGTCGATTATTCAATGGCGGCGTTTCTTCCTCCCCTCCACAGGAGCCTGGGGGTCTACCTGCCCCTGATGGTCGTAAACTGCATCATACTCGGCAGAGCGGAGGCGTTCGCCTCAAAAAACAATATCGTCAATTCCGCTCTTGACGGCTTAGGCATGGGGCTGGGATTCACACTGGCAATTCTTGCCATAGCCGTTTTAAGAGAACTGCCCGGACAGGGGACGGTCTTCGGCATCAGAGTTCTGGGAAAAAGTTATACGCCGTTTCTCATAATGATTATGCCGCCTGGCGCATTTCTGGTTATCGGATTTTTGATAGCGCTTAAGAACAGTATGGGGAGGAGAAAGAATAAATGTTGAACGAAGCAAACCTCGGGCTTATCTTTCTTTCCGCTTTTCTTGTCAACAACATACTTCTGATAAGATTTCTCGGACTCTGCTCCTTCATCGGGATATCGACAAATCTCAAGTCTTCTGTAGGCATGGGAGCCGCCGTGGTATTCGTTACGGTCATGGCATGCAGTATAAGCTGGGCGGTATACAGATATCTCCTGCTTCCGTTCCGTCTGGAATACCTCAGAACTGCGGCATTCATATTGACTATAGCGTCTTTCGTCCAGTTTGAGGAAATAATAATAAGAAAAAAAGTTCCCGCCATGTACAAAGCGTTCGGCATCTACCTGCCCTTAATTACAACAAACTGCGCTATACTCGCTTCCGCTTTTCTGGGCATTGACTACAAGCTCTCCTTTATTCAGAATCTCGTATTCGCATTGGGAATATCGGCCGGATACTGTCTCATAATAGTCCTGTTCGCATCTATAAGGGAGAGGATAGATTCCGCGCCTATACCCGTGAATTTCAGGGGAGTCCCGATAGCTTTTATACTGACCGGACTCATGAGCCTCGCCCTTATGGGATTTAAAGGGCTCTTTAAACTATAATGTTTTTCTTTTTCCCTCTCAGGGATGAATACAGGGTAAAGAGATTCCCCGTCATCGCCGCATCGTTAATTATAATCAACGTCGCACTCTTCCTCCTGCATGCCTCGGGCGGCCGCTATGAAGAAATCATAATGAAATACGGGTTCATTCCCTCACGTTTTTCCCTGCTGACGCTTATTACCTCCATGTTCCTGCACGGCGGGATTCTTCACGTCGGATTCAATATGTGGTACCTCTGGCTATTGGGCAACAACATAGAAGACCGGTGGGGCAGGATGCCGTTCCTGCTCTTTTACGTATCGGCCGGCATATTCTCCATGCTCCTCTATTCGGCTCTCGTCCCGGAAACCATTAAGAACATACCGACCATAGGGGCATCCGGCGCAATCGCGGCAATCCTGGGCGCTTACGCTGTTCTCTTCCCCCGCAGCAGGATAACCTTCAAGTATTTCTTATGGCTTTTCATATTCATTATCAGGTTCGGGGAATTCAAGCTGTACGCGGCGGTATGGCTTGCCTTCTGGTTCTTCCAGCAGGCGTTCTCCACCATGCTTACGGCAAAGGGCATAACCGCCGGCTCCGTAGCTTTCGGGGCACACTTCGCAGGTTTCGTCTACGGCGCCGTTATAGGGCTTGGAACAAAACTCTACAGGGAGGCGAAGTTCAGGGAAAACGTACAGCTCGGCGAAAACGTCCTCTTCAACCTTCTCGGCGGCAGGCATTTTATACCGCGCTCCATGGAGGAATCAGGGGAGATAGAACGCGGCAGGGAAAAAATAACAAACTTTTTTTCTTCCGACAAAAACCTTGCCGCAAAATACTATTCGGAGCTTGCCGGCAAGTATCCCGAAGCGGTAATGGATGAAAAAATTCAGTACGGCATTGCGGTCGTCCTTGACGAAAGAGGCGAAAAAGACGCCGCCTTCGCCGCCTTCAAAAACTTCGTCTTAAACTATCCCCTAAGCAAACTCGCGGACAAAGCCCTTCTTGCTATAGGAAAATTCTTCATGGAAAAGGGGGAGTATAGAAAAGCGGGCTCCGCATTTATGCAGATAGCCGTCTTTTACCCGTACAGCGAAGTCTATGAGGAAGCAAAATACTATCTCGACAAAAAACTCCCCGAACTCAAAATTAACTGATACTAATTTGCCGTCGATCGTATAGTAATAGCGGTTTGAGTTCGCCAGAGAGCGAGGCGCCCAGGAGGCCGACGACGAAACGTACTGAAGTACGTTGAGGAAGCCGGCCGACGCAGGCAACAAAGCTCTATGGATGAAATCAGACCGATAACACTTCATATTGAAACATTTCAAGGTATAATGGATATCTATGGATAGATTCAAACTCGTATCCGGCTATAAGCCGGAAGGCGACCAGCCCGGAGCGATTGAAACGCTCCTGAAAAATCTTGAAAAGGGCGAGAAGGAACAGATTCTGCTCGGAGTGACAGGCAGCGGCAAAACCTTCACGATGGCAAACATCATCGCCGCGGTCAACCGCCCGGCACTTGTCATTTCGCATAACAAGACGCTCGCCGCCCAGCTTTACGGAGAATTCAGAGAATTCTTCCCGCAAAACAGGGTCAGGTATTTCGTAAGCTACTACGACTATTACCAGCCGGAGGCATACATACCCTCCACCGATACCTATATTGAAAAAGACGCTTCCATCAACCAGGACATTGACCGCTTGAGGATGGCCGCCACGAGCGCCCTGCTCTCGGCAAGAGACGCAATTATAGTGGCTAGCGTATCCTGCATATACCCCATTGGAAGCCCCGAGGACCACAGGGCTATGATGCTTCATCTTTCCATGGGACAGGCGATAAACAGAAAAGCCATATTGAAAAGGATGGTTGAGACGCAGTACGAGCGGAACGAATTTGACCTCACCCGCGGCAAATTCAGAGTCCGCGGCAGTACCATAGAGATAATCCCCTCTTACGAAGAGACAGGAATAAGAATCGGGCTTATCGGAGACAGGATAGCAAAACTCCAGAAATTTGACCCGCTCACAAACAGAGTTCTTTCCGACGAAAAAGAGGTATTTCTCTATCCCGCGAAACACTTCGTTACTCCTGCGGATAAACTTCACAAGGCTATTGACGGCATAAAAGAAGAGATGAAGGAGCGCATTGAATTTTTCAAAAAAGAAAACAAGCCCCTTGAAGCGGAAAGGATAGAGATGCGCACGCTGAACGACATTGAGATGCTTGAAGAGCTCGGCTACTGCCACGGCATTGAAAATTACAGCCGCCATCTTTCCGGAAGGCCGGCGGGAGAAAGGCCCGACGTACTTCTTGACTATTTCCCCGAGGACTGCCTGATTTTCATAGACGAATCTCACGTAACAATACCGCAGATAAAAGGGATGTTTTACGGAGACAGGTCAAGGAAAGAGACGCTTATAAACTACGGCTTCCGCCTTCCTTCCGCCCTTGACAACAGGCCGCTCATATTCAGCGAATTTGAACAAATCGTCAAACAGGTTATTTACGTATCCGCAACGCCCGGCAGATACGAACTTGAAAGATGCGGAGTCCCGAAGCTCGGGGAAAAATCGCCCCTTGTTGCCGAGCAGATAATAAGGCCGACAGGCCTGCTTGACCCGCCCGTAACCGTAATGCCGACAAAAAACCAGATTAACGACCTGCTCTTGAGAATAAGAGAAAAGACTGCGAAGAAACAGCGCACGCTCGTAATAACCATAAGCAAACACCTTGCCGAAGAGATAGCCGACTACCTCAAGGAATTCAACATAAAGGTGCATTACCTGCATTATGAGATAGACACTTTTGAGCGGGTTGAGATACTTAAAAATCTCAGGGAAGCAAAGTTTGACGTCCTCGTGGGCATAAACCTTCTGCGCGAAGGTTTAGACCTTCCGGAAGTGAGCCTCGTCGCAATCCTTGACGCGGACAAGGAAGGGTTCCTCCGCTCGGAAACATCCCTCATACAGATAGCGGGCCGGGCGGCGCGCAGTATTGACGGCGAGGTAGTAATGTACGCCGACAGATACACAGATGCAATGAAATCAGCTATGCATGAAACCGAACGCAGGAGAAAAAAGCAGACGGCGTATAACACACTTAACGGCATAACCCCGCGCTCTGTTGAAAAGCCCATTTACAAAAGCCTCGCCGAGATAATAGGAACCGATAAAAAGGTAAAAGAAAAGGTGCGCGCCGCGGAGGAAGAGGAGTTTTACGGCAAGGACCTTTTCCAGACGCTGAAGCGCCTTGAAAAAAAGATGGCGGCCGCCGCAAAACAGCTTGACTTTGAGGATGCAATCTACTACCGCGACCGAATCAAAAAACTCCGGCAGGAAAAATAACCCATTGGTTAGCGAAAGAGTTTTATCATCTTCCTGGCAGTATCTCTCGCCAATTTCATATCCGGAAGAACAAGATTGGGCAGGCGGGAGAAAGGTATCATCTCCGCCGTCAGCGGCCCCTTATACCCTGCCTTTTTCAAAGCCTTGATAACCGCCTTGAAATCAACGTCGCCCTCCAACAGGTTGTCTCCGAAACCGTGAAGTCCGCCGGCGCAGTCCTGCCTCTTGAAGTTCTTTATGTGCACTGCGGCTATCCTCTTGCCGAGTATCTCAATCCAATGTTCGGGAAACCCGTTTATGAGACAATTCGCAACGTCAAAATATACGCCTACATATTTGCTTTTAAACTGGTCCACAAAAGTCTTCATGGCAACGGGGTCTGCAAGAAATCCGTTCCATACGTTTTCCATCGCCATAGTCACGCCGGCCTTTGAAGCAACCGGCAGAAGCGACTTTATAGAAGCGGTTGAAAGCTCCCATACTTTGGCATAGGGAATAACGGGCTGTTTTTCATCCCACGATACAAAAACCGCACCCGGTATAATAAGGCATGCTTTTGCTCCCACCCATCCTGACGCCTGTATGTACTCTTTGGTAAAGTTAATCGCTTTCTTTCTTGTTGCAGCCGAGGTTGACGCAAGAGAAAGATTCCAGTAATTCCCGCTGGCGCAGGTCGCTATCTCCATTCCTATGCTCTCGGCAAACCTGCGTATTTCATTGCATCTGCTCCGGCTTATGCCGGGCGCAAACTCGCCCGCGCCGAAAGTCAGCTCCATCCCGTCCAAACCCATGGCTTTTACTTCCTTCAATGCCTGTTCAACCGGCTTTGCGCCGTCAAAACCGCCTACCGTCCAGTAATTAATCTGCAAAACATTCTTCATCGCTCCTCCTTTCAGATAACCGCAAGAATTTTCTCTTCAAGGACATTCTCCGGCATGGCGCCCACCATCGTCTCCGCAACATTGCCGTCCTTAAAAACAATGATCGTCGGTATTGACATTATGTTGAACCTTGCCGGTATGTCCTGGCATTCGTCAACATTCATCTTCCCGAAAACAACCTTGCCCTGATGTTTTTTCGCAAGGCTTTCTATCGCCGGCGCAATCATCTTGCACGGCATGCACCATTCCGCCCAGAAATCCACGACAACCACCTTGTACTTCTTCAGCGCCTCGTCAAAATTGCTTTTCCCAAAATGCAGAGGACAATCCGGATTCTCAACCAGCTCTTTATTTTCTTCCATTTTCTTTCCCTCCTATAGGGGGTATGGAGAAAGCAGTTTGAGCACAATTAGCGGAAGAACAGCCCTAAAACTTGTGTTTAGGAAAGAGGGAAAGCCACCCCGTTTTTGAGAGGGTGGAAGGGGCATCGCATCCCCATGTCTTCTATGGGGTTTCCCCTTTCCTTAAACACTTAGTTTTATCTGTTCTTAAGCGTCGTGCGAGAACTGTCTTTCTTTATATACCAGTTTTCTTTTCAACACTGAAAGGTTTTGAAAAACCGAGCAATGAATTGCACCGCTACACCTTAAACGGTTTGGACAGCACAGAATACAGCGGTTCCGGATACCTTATATTGAAAACCGCCTCCGCCTTCACAACATCCAGCCCGCCGTCCTTGTCAACAACCGACTCTTCCAGATGCCCCGCAACACACCTGCCTATAACGAAAGAATGATACCCTATTTCAACCTCTTTCTCAAATTTGCATTCAAGAGAAGATACGGACTCCCTGATAAACGGAACGGCAATCTTTTTTGACTGTTCCGTGGTCAGCCCCGCCTTCTCAAGCTCGCTTTCCGACGGAGGAAGGTCTTCGGCGCATATCTCTGATGCCGGCGCAATGGCACGGGTTACCACGTTAACGGTAAATTCCCCGGCTCTCTTGATGTTCTTATAGGTATGGCTCGGCTTGCCTATGGCTATGCCAATTTCATCGGATGAGAGATTTGTGTAGGCGCCGAACGTTCCGGCATTCACCCTGCCGTCGGGATGAAGCGTAGTTATAATTATAACAGGCCTGCTTCTCACAAGCTTGCTCAAACCCTTTTCCAGATATATCTTACCCATTTTCCCCCTGACGTTTTTTGTCATTGCGAGCCGCCTTTTGGCGCGGCAATCCCATTGAGATTGCGGAGCCTGTCCCAAGACGAGAGTCGACGAGATCCCATTCCTCGTAATGACAATCATAGAGTGGATTTAATCACCCTTTTTTCCGTTATTATTATATCCACTTTCCTGTCCCATGCGTCAACAGGCAGTTTCTCTTCAGAAACCTGAAAATCAAAAGCAATGGAAACCTTCAAAACCTTCTCCCCGCACTTCACCAGAAACCTGTCAAAAAATCCCCTTCCCATCCCTATCCTGCCGCCGTATATGTCAAAAACAACTCCGGGTATGACCGCAGCGTCTATTCCTTCGGCAGGGAATTTTTCCGGCACAAACGGCTGGGGTATTTTTTTATTGTAGTCTATATCTTTTTCGGAGCGTATCCTTGAAGGTATAAGCGTATTCGCATCCCAGTCGTTGAAAGGCACGCATACGCGCTTTCCTTTATTCAGCGCATCTCTTATGAGCAAATCAGTCCTCGCTTCCCTGCCAAAGTGGCAGTACAGCAGAATGCCTGAGGCGTTTTTATAAAATCCCTGCTCCATTAACTTCCGCTGGATAACCCCGCTTTTCTCAATCCATTCGGGTTCACCGAGCATTCCCCTTCTTTTTAACATCTCCCTTCTTATTCCGCTCTTCATATCCTTTCTTCATCCTCTCAATGTGGTTCATGAAAAACTGTATCTTTTTCTCGTAGCCGGAATCCGAGGGTAAATAAAATTTCTTTTCCGACGGCATGTACATCTGAGGGACATAATGCCCCGGGTAGTCATGCGGATAAAGGTATTCTTTAACCTTTTCCGGCCTGCATGGACTTTTTTGCACAGTCTGCCTGAGGTGTTCGGGAACCTCCCGGGCTTTTTCCTTTTCAACCTCTGCCACGGCGCTCTCAATCCCCTTGTATGCAGAGTTGCTTTTCGGCGCTGTGGCAAGATATATAACCGCCTGAGCAAGTATAATCTTCGCCTCCGGCATCCCCACCACTTCCACCGCATGAAAGCAGGCGCTTGCGACGGGCAAGGCCTGCGGGTCCGCGTTCCCCACGTCCTCGGAAGCGAATATGAGCATGCGCCTTGCGATAAACCGCGGGTCTTCCCCCGCAACAACCATCCTGGCAAGCCAGTAAAGCGCCGCATCCGGGTCCGAACCCCTCATGCTCTTTATAAACGCGGATATCGTGTCATAATGCTGATTTTCATCCCTGTCATATGCGGAAAATTTATTCTGCACCGCCTCTTTTACGGCGTCAATATCAATCTTTCTTATTCCTCTTTCGTCGGGAACTGCTGTCAAAACGGCAGTTTCAAAGGTATTCAGCGCCCGCCTTGCATCTCCCTCGCTTGCCGACGCAAGGTACCCGAGTGCGGATTCCATAAGTTCCACATTCAGTCTGCCGAATCCCTTCTCTTCATCCTTCACGGCATTCATCACAATCCGTTTTATATCTTCGTCTCCGAGAGGATTAAACTGAAACACCATGCTTCTTGAAAGCAGAGGCGTGTTAACGTAAAAAGACGGGTTATGGGTTGTCGCTCCGATAAAAATAATGACGCCTTCCTCAATATCCTTCATGAGGGCGTCCTGCTGGAGTTTGTTGAAATGCGCTACCTCGTCAAGAAAAAGGATAGTCCTCCTGCCGCGGTCATTCACCCTCTGCTCCGCAAGTGCGATGACCTCCCTTACGTCCGCAACCGTGGCGGTTATGGCATTAAGGTGGCTGAAATAATTCTTCGTGCGTTTCGCTATCAGCATTGCAAGCGCCGTCTTTCCGCATCCGGGAGGTCCGTAAAAAATCATGGAGGGGATGTTGTCGCTCTCAATTATTTTGCGCAGTATTTTCCCTTCGCCGAGGATATGCTCCTGCCCTGTGAAGCCGGAAAAACCGTCAGGCCTCATCCTTGCGGCGAGCGGCTGGCTTTTCTGGAAATTCTTATCGGACGTGCTGAAAAGTTCTTTCATTATCAGGAATGAACGCAGAGCCATAAGATTCTGCATCCGGCGTAAAATGCAGGCAAACCTACCATATCGCGTGATAAATTGCGGTATTTATAATTCTGCCGCAGGTTCTTACAAGTGAACATCCTGTCAGCAAAACAAGGCATAGTATCACCACTGCCATCTGTATTTTCCTCGCCAAATCAACACCGCTCCTTTTCATTGCTGTGGTTTGTTTTTACTAACCACTATTCACTGTCTTCTATGTCGGGACCGACAGGATTGAGCTGTTTAAATCCCCTCTTAATCCCCCCTTTATAAAAGGGGGGTATGGGGGGATTTATAGAACCAGATTCTCGTCCTGGTTTTCCTGTTAAGTTACGGTCATCTACTTCTCACAACCTGCGTTTATCTCCCACTCCTAGGTGGGCGGTACAGGACTCGG
>JAFGKM010000061.1 GCA_016928555.1 Candidatus Omnitrophota bacterium
CTGCCAGTCCCACCTTCTTGAAAACCCGTTGAAAGCGATGTTTATCTGCACAATCCTTCCCAGCACGCCTGACTTTATCACTTTTTTTACCTGCTGGAAATACGGCGCGTACCTTGACTGCTGGAAGATAGACAGAACCTTGCCGTTTTTTTTCGCCGCTGCAATCAGGATGTCCACCTCTTTCGCCTTTCTTGCCAGCGGCTTGTCGCAGAGCACATTAAATCCGGCATTAAGTATCTGCTTTGTCACCGGTACGTGCATATGGCTGGGCAGGGCGTTTACGAATAAATCAATGTCTTTTCTTGCAAGCATCTTCTTGTAATCGGCATAGACGTCGCACCCGTACTCTTTTGCCGCTCTGTCCCTCCTGTCCTTGAGCAGGTCGCATGCCGCAACTATCTCGTATTTATCCTTTACCTGGTTTAGATAAATACCGTGTATATCCCTGCCGCTGCGTCCCTGTCCGAGAATTCCAACCCTGACTACTTTCATCTTTTTATCCTCCGTGTGCCCCCCTCACCTTAATCCTCTCCCCTTTTCTCCTCCTCCTTCTCCCCTCGGGGAGAAGGTTGGGATGAGGGGGAGAGGGAAAAAAGAGAGGAGGTAATTGTTATGTGTACTGTGTTGTCAAAAACTCCATTTTCCGTTAAACTGTGGAAGATAGTCTCTGAATGCCTCAAAAAAATCATCCGCTATTTTTGCCGCAATATCCGGGCCCGGTATCAACGGGTCGTTTGCAAGCGCGCATACGGCCATATCTTTGTTGCCCATCAGGCCGGCCTCTGTTATCATCTCCTGGTTGGGTATGTGCCTCATTATGTACTGGTCGAGCGGATGGGGAAGTTTTCCCACTGCAAGCGGATGTATGCCGTCCCCGTCAAGATAAGCAAGTGTTTCCACCACCGCTTCACGGGGCAGGTTGTCTATCTGTCCGATGTTGGGGAGATTCAAAGGAGTAATAAGCGGTTCTCCTTTACCGGAAAGCGCGGCAATAGTTCTGTCAGCGTGTTCATGGGAATGTTTCAGAAAGAGAGGCGTTTTTCCTTCAAGCATGGCCTTGCATTTCTTTCCCCTGTCCTCCCTGCTTCCGGTTCTTGCGAAGGTGTGTGCTTTAAGTCCCTTGTGTAAAAATCCCCAGCGTCTCGCCTCTTCCTCGGTCCGCAGGTAGTGAGGAAAAAATTCTGCAATGTGTGAATCGCCCGCAGCGGGCATGAATCCGCATCTTTCAAAGAGGTCAAACTTCACCTTCTGGCTCGGCGCAACGCCGCCGGCCCTCGCAAGCTCTTCGTTGACGACCTGCGGCCCCAGCGGCTTGAAGTGTTCATGGTCGCGGATGTAGTTTTTCATGAGAGCAAGCCCGTCTTGTCCCTTTGTTGTCATGCTAAGAATCCATATCAGGTGGTTGATGCCTGCCATTGAGAGGGTGATGTCTTTTTCCCAGTCGATTCCTAAGAAGTAGTCAACATGGAGCATAAAACCCTGAAGTTCATGGCATATGCCCATTGAGCGCACCGGGCTTGCTTTCTGCAGTGTCCTGGTTAATACGGTCATGGGGTTGGAATAATTCATGAACCAGGCGTTCGGCGCCAGTTTTTCCACCTTGCGGATTATATCTGTTACCACGGGGATGTTGCGCAAAGCCCTGCTCCACCCTCCCGGCCCGACAGTATCGCCTACCAGCTGCAGGACTCCGTGCCGGGCCGGAATTTCCATGTCAATGTCATCTGCCCACCTGCCGCCGGTAGAGATTGTCAGCCCGACAAAATCAGCTCCGGGCAAAGAGGGATCCAGGTCAATAGAGCCTTCTATTTTCAAATCCGCCTTAAGTTCAGCAGAAATTTTTTGACAGAGAGGAACAACTGTTTTGAGCGGTTCAGGATCAATATCCTGCAGGATTATATGCGCGCCCTTGAGCGATGGAGTGCAGGCTATATCGGTTATCAGCGTATGCGTCCATCCGTAACTGCCGCCTCCGATAAGAACGAATTTAATATTATCCATAGAGGTTCCTTTTCCTTTTGCCATCAAAAATTTATTAGTGAATGTTATGCGCAGGAGAAGATTTTGTCAAGTTTTTTGCAATTTCAGGCGGTTTATTGTAAATTATACGGGTGCGATGAAAAAAGCGATATAATCTGACGGATACAATTAAAAAGCTTGGTGTATTATGAACAACAAAGGGCAAAAGGCGATTGTTATGAGAGGAGAAGATAAAGAAAAGCTGCGCAGGGTGCTGTTTCGGGGAAAAGAGCAATTTCATAAAATACAGGCAAAACTGCCATTTGAAGAAAAAATAACATTGCTTATTGAATTGCAGAAAATAGCCTCTGAAATAAGGCCTTCGGAGAATAGAATTGTGTGGAAAGTTTGAAATTCGGTGATATTGATGGAAAAAAAGATAGGGTTTATAGGGGATTCAGCTTCAATTGAATTTTTCAAAGTGTTCGGGGCGGAAATCTTCCCTGTCCATACACAGGAAGAGGCATTCAGCGCAATTGGGAAACTTAACATTTCCGAATACGCGATGGTATTTATCACCGAGGAGGTTTTTGACAGGGAGCGGTTTCAACGATACATGATGGACAAGAAACTGCTGGTGATACCGAGTTTAAAGTCGAAGGAAGGCAAGGGGTATCAGATTGTGGAGGAGCTAATCAGGAAAGCGACCGGTATGAAAGGATAAGCATATGGATAAAGGGAAAATAATAAAGGTGAGCGGCCCGCTGGTTCAGGCGGAAGGCATGAAGTCGTCCAGGATGTACGATGTGGTTCAAGTCGGGGAAGACAAACTGGTCGGCGAGATAATACGTTTAGACGGCGAAACGGCATCCATACAGGTATACGAAGAGACCGAGGGTTTGAAGGTAGGCGACCCTGTTTTTGATACCGGAGCGCCTCTTACGGTTGAACTCGGGCCGGGACTGCTTACAAACATATTTGACGGCATACTGCGGCCCCTATCCCGGATAGAGAAGAAAGGCGATTTTATTTTCAGGGGGATACAGATGCCCGCCCTTGACAGAGAGAAAAAATGGGAGTTTGTTCCGGCTGTTAAAAAAGGCGACAGGGTTGAGGGAGGGGATATTGTAGGGGAGGTTCAGGAGACTGCTATCCTCGTCCACAGGATAATGGTTCCCCCGGGAGTAAAGGGCGAGATTTCAGACATCAAAAAAGGCAGTTTCACGGTTGAGGAAGAGATAGGCAGGATAAAAACGGAAGATAAAGGTGAAGAACCTCTTTATCTTATGCAGAAATGGCCTGTACGCATGAGGCGTCCGGTAAGGGGCAAGAAGCCTCCTTCAGAGCCGCTTGTCACCGGACAGAGAGTCATAGACACCCTCTTCCCCGTCCTCAAGGGCGGGACCGCCTGCATCCCCGGACCTTTTGGCTCAGGAAAAACGGTTGTCATGCAGGCTGTGGCGAAGTGGGCGGACTCGCAGGTTGTTGTTTATATCGGCTGCGGGGAGAGAGGCAACGAGATGGCGGACGTCCTTATGGAGTTCCCCGAGCTGAAAGACCCGGCTTCGGGCAGGCCCCTTATGGAAAGGACCGTCCTTATCGCAAATACGTCAAACATGCCGGTTGCCGCCAGAGAGGCATCCATATACACGGGGATTACCCTGGGCGAATACTTCAGAGATATGGGATATTCCGTCGCGCTCATGGCTGATTCCACAAGCAGATGGGCCGAGGCGCTAAGGGAGATTTCCGGAAGAATGGAGGAGATGCCCGGGGAAGAGGGCTATCCTGCGTACCTGGGGACAAGCGTGGCGTCTTTCTATGAAAGGGCGGGACGGGTTGTGTGCCTTGGTTCGGAAGACGGAAAAGAAGGATCTCTTTCTGTGATAGGGGCAGTCAGTCCTCCGGGAGGAGATTTGACCGACCCTGTGGTACAGATGACCCTGCGGGTGGTGAAAGTTTTCTGGGGTTTAGACGACCGGCTTGCCTACCAGCGGCATTTTCCTGCCGTCAACTGGCTTACAAGCTATTCCTTATACGAAGAGAACATAAAACCGTATCTGCATAAGGAGATTGCGCCTGATTTTACGGATATAAGGCATGAGGCGCTTTCAATCCTTGAGAAGGAAGCGGAATTAAACGAAATAGTCCGGCTTGTAGGGATGGAAACCCTCTCCGTGCAGGACCGCCTCATACTTGAAACCGCCCGTTCAATCAGGGAGGATTTCCTCCACCAGAGCGCTTTTGACGAGAGGGATGCCTTTACTACGTTGAGGCGGCAGTACAGGATGCTCAAGGTTATACTTCTTTTCCATCATCTTGCCGCGGATGAACTTCAAAAGGGCACTGCCCTGGAAAAGATTATGGAGATGTCCGTGCGGACCCATATAGTAAAGATGAGGTATATCGCCCCGGAGGAGACGGAAGGGGAGTTTGATAAGATAGAGGAGGAAATAAGAGGCGCCTTCCCCGTCACTTGATGGAATGCATCGCGATTGCTGCCTGGCCTGCAGATATGCAGGCGTCGTTTGACGGCAGGCGGCTGTGGATATAGACTTTAAATCCCGCCTTCTTCAGTTTCCCGCAAACCATATCCAGCAGAAGAATATTCTGGAATACTCCGCCCGATAAAACTGCTACAGAAATATTCCTTTCCTTCTTTATTCTTTTACAGCTTTCTGTAATTATTTCTGCAACGCCCCCGTGGAATCTGTAAGAAATCATGCCTGCGGATACGCCTTTTTCCGTATCGGTTACAACCTCTCTTATCAGCGGCGAGGGGTCAATAAGCAGTTTCTCCTTAAATCCCCCCTTTGAAAAAGGGGGGTGCGGGGGGATTTGGATTGGTTTTATGCCGAACCGATACGGCGAAGGTTTTTTATGATTTTTTCCCGCTGCCATCTCCAGCTCAATCGCCGCCTGAGCGTCGTAGGTTATTTCATTGCGTATCCCGGCTATGGCCGAGACTGCGTCAAAAAGCCGCCCCATGCTTGAGGCGGGCGGGCAGTTTACATTATTTTCCAGCATCTCTTTCACTGCGGACACCCTCTTTTTATCAATTTGCTCCAGAAAAGGTATTTTCAGCCGGTGGAAATCACTGCCGTACGCCCTGTGCAGGAAAGCCGCGCCGCTTCTCCAGACCTCGGTTATCGCCTTTTCTCCTCCCGGCAGTTGGGTGTAATCAAGAAAGGCAAGCCTTTCATATCCTTGGTAATCGGCGAGCATAATCTCAGCGCCCCGTATGTCCCCGTCTTCTCCGTACCCGGTTCCGTCCATGGCAATTCCTATGACCTTTTTATTCTTCAGTTGGTTTTCAATCATGCACGAGGCGATATGGGCGTGGTGGTGCTGAACTCCTATCGCCGGCAGTTTTTCTTTTTTCGCCGTTTCAAGGGCAAACTGTGTTGTTATGTAGTCCGGATGCAGGTCGTATGCGATTACCTCAGGCCGGAAACCGAACAGCGTTTTTAAATGGGCGTACGAATCCCTGTAAAAATCAAGAGATTCCATGCTGTCAATCGTGCCTGTGTGCTGGCTGGTGATTATTTCCCTATTTCTTCCGAAAGAAAATGTGTTCTTCTCCTGCGAACCGGCGGCAAAGACCTCTTTTTTGAAGGATAAAGGCGTTGGGAGGGGGTCAGGGGTATACCCGCGGGCTTTGCGCAGTATCTGCATACTGCCCGAAGGAATTGCTTTCACAATGGAATCGTCGCAGCCGTTATGTATATCGCGGTTGTTTGTCAACACATAATCGGCAAGAGCCGAGAGTTTGGATAGAGACGTATCATCATCTCTGAAGATGATGGGTTCGCCAGCGATATTGGCGCTTGTGGCGATGATAACCTCAAAGCCGCCGGCTGAAAAGAGCAGGTGGTGTACCGGCGCATAAGGGAGAAAAAAGCCGAGATATTTGTTGAATGGGGCAATCTTTTCGGGCAGATTGCATGCTTTTCTTTTCTTCAGTATCACCACGGGCGTCTGCGATGAAGAGAGTATCTCTTTTTCAGCTTTGTTTAAGATGCAGTATTTTCTTACGACGGACAGGTCTTTTGCCATCAGGGCGAAGGGTTTGTCCCCCCTCTTTTTTCTTTCCCTCACTTTTTTGACTGCCCCGGCATTTTCGCCGTTGCATACCAGGTGGTAGCCGCCTGTCCCCTTCACTGCGACTATCTTCCCCCCTTTTATCAGTTTTGCGGCATTTGTTATGGATTCTATGCCGGCAGCTACCGTTTTTCCGCCTTCCAGAAGCTGGAATTCCGGTCCGCAGGCAAAACAGCAGTCCGGCTGGGCGTGAAACCGCCTGTCTAAAGGGTTGATGTATTCCGCGTAACAATCAGGGCACATCATAAACCGCTCCATCGTGGTATTTTTCCTGTCGTAAGGCAGGTTTTTAGTGATGGTGAAGCGCGGCCCGCAATCGGAGCAGTTGATAAAAGGGAAGAGATGCCTCCTATCCCGAGCTGAAAACAATTCTTTCAGGCATGCAGGGCAGGTTGCTATGTCCGGAGAAACTTCTGTCGTTATTTTCCCGGCAGACCTGCTTTTTTCTATCCTGAACCCCTTTTTTTCTCCTTTCAGTGGAAGAGAATAAACGAGAGAGATATGTTTGATTACGGATTGTTTGGGAGGATGGTATTTTACACTGTCCAGAAACTTTTTAATGTCGGAGGATTCACCCTCAACCTCAATATAGACGCCCCCCGATGTGTTTACCGCAAAACCCGTCAGGTTATTTTCAACGGCATACCTGAAGACGGCAGGTCGGAACCCCACCCCCTGCACCCGCCCTTCAATGCCAATCCCTACCCTCTGCCTGTTGCCGCTCAACGATATTTTTCCACGCATTGGTGATTATAATGCGGCAAGGAATTTCATTACGGTCTCTTCAAGCAGTTTACGTGCTTTAGAATCAGGAGAGTTCTTGATGAGCACCGGCTCGGCCGCCTTTTTGAAGTTGAAACTCTGTGCGATTCTTTCCACACTGTCTATAGCTTTTCCTCCTCCTCCGTGTGTCACGAAAGCAAAATAGGGCTTGTCTTCCACCTTTCCTCTTGAAGGATACAAAGTCCTGTCAAAAAAATCCTTCAGCCCTCCTGCCATGTAACTGAAATAATCCGGAGTTCCTATTGCAATGCCGTCACATTCAAGCAAATCCTTTAAGTCCGCCTCCAGTCCTGTTTTCATGACCGCCTTATGCCCTGTTGATTCAACCGCCTTTTTCACAATTTCCGCCGCTTCTTTAGTGTTTCCTCCGAGCGAATAATAAACTATCAAAATCTTTGCCATTTAAAACCTCCTTTATCCCGAACTTTCCTTGATAATCTTTCCAAGTGAGAGGTTATGATTTTACTCTTTCCACCGACACCTTCTCCCCCGATTTCACTTTCTCCAATTCTTTGTAGTCCGGAACCATCTTTCCCACCACCTCTACGGTGCTTGCAGGGATGGGCTTTTCACCGTCGCTCATGGGCGTCGGTCCAAAAAAGAGACACAGACACCTGCCTTCAGGCCAGTATGCGATATCCCCCTTTTCAACCTCGTTGACAGGGTTTTCAATGGCGGATTTTACCGGTATCTCAAAGTAAATCTCTTTTCCCCATGTGCTCGCCCTGACATTGAAAGGCAGTGCATCATATATCCTGCCGGCAAGCGAAGACTCCTTCATCTCCCCCTTAACCACCATTGCCCCCGCCTTTATTAAAATTTCCTTTCCCATTTTTCCCTTTATCGGACATCTTTTTTTTGTAGCGGTGGCATTCATGCCACTGAAAACTGTTAGATATTATGCAGCAATCAATTTTTGTAATTCAGACAGAAATTTTCCTTCTTTGTTTCGGGGTATCAAAAGAGGAACAAAATCATAATCAAGGGTTTTTGCCATCCTTGCTATTCTTGATATTGTTGCAGTCTTAATTCCTCCGGAGTTCAAATCACGGGAAATATTGCTTTTGGAAGTTCCCATCGCTTTTGCCAACTGCGACAATGTCCATCCCTTTTTTTCTATTGCGCTGAGAACCTGCACTTCAAGTTCAAATACAGGATATTCTCTTTCAAACTTCTCCCTGAACTTTCTATCAGCCATTTTCTTTTCAAAAAGGCTTTTGTTACTTTCCTTTTTCATAGTATACTCCCTCCTTTATTCTGCGAATATAATCTTCCTTATATTTTATAGCCGCCTTCAATTTTCCTTTGTCCTGTTTAGTCATTTGTTGAGCGTTCTTTCTGTAAGCATTTGTGACGATGATTTTTCCTCCCCTGAACATAAATGAAAAAAATCTCTTATCTGCCGGCTTGAAAGCATAAATCTGTTTTTCTTTGTCTTCTATATTGTACATGGTTTTAGGCAGATATTCCTCGCGAGGAGCATCTGCCAAATATTTAACCATATAAAGAAATCTGTTTTGCACTCGTTCTTCTATCCTGAGGAAGTATTCATATCCCGGGATTTTTCCTTGTTCTGTATAATACCACTCAACTGTATATGTTTGCCCTTCATAAATTATGTAATTGTCAGGATATTTACGCATCGTTTTGTAACAGCAGGTTATCATATAAGATAACTTTTGTCAAGTTTTAGATAATGTTGATTTTTCGGCATCGGGATAGAGTATATCAAGCGCGTTTTGGAATTCAATGGTTTTTTGGAGGGAGGTGGCGATTTTGCAGTAGTGAATAATATCTCTTCGTAGGAGAGAGGCCTCCCTTTGCGGTCTTTGAGCCACTTGTCCATAACCTGATACCCGCCTATCTGGTAGGTCCATACTCCTTTTTCTATCCCTTCAAAGTATTGGGCTCCGTTGATGTAAACCCTCTTTTCCCAGGTAACCTTCCAGAGAGGAATAGTAGCTTTCTTCTGTTGCATCTCCCTGCCGTGCCTTTTCAAATATCTTTTTAAGATAGGTTTTTATCATTTTCTTGTTCAATTTCAAGGTGGGTAAGCAGAGATTTTTCAACCTGCCGAAGTTTTTCCCCTGACAAATAACCCATATATTTTACCATGCGTTCCTTGTCAACGGTTCTAATTTGATTACATTTAACCTTGGATTTTACGGTAAGTCCTGCTGTTGTTCCGGATTCAAGCAGTGTTTCAAAGGGGTAAACCTTTGTTATGCTGGAAGTAATAGGCAATATGGTTACCGTATCGGAAAATTCATTATTGGTATCATTGGAGATAATCACTGCCGGCCTTGTTTTGTCTATTTCATGCCCTTTTACCGGCTCCAGAGCGACCAGCCAGATTTCTCCTCTATGCGGAAAATTCATTATTTATTTCCATCCTTCCATGGTGATGTTTTCCCATTCCCTGTTAATTTCTTTATCTTCGCGTTTCGTGGCTTTGTATCCCTCCTGCAGTTCTTTGACGAGATTTAACTGTTTCTCTTTCTTTATTTTTTCCTTCAAAGCCATTGCGATATAATTACTTTTATTGGGTATTTTTTTTAGGTCTTCCTCCAAACTGTCAGGTAATGTAATATTTAAGCGCATGTGTGCCACCTCCTGTATATATTATACACTAATATTCTGTATTGTCAATACTTATTGAGAATGTGCAAGATATTTCCAGAGGGGGAGGTATTGTATCTTTCTTTTTGCGCCGAACCATTGCTTCTCCTCCTCGCCTTCGTAGTCCTCGTTGATTATCAGCAGGCTGCCGCAATTGAGTTCCTGGCTTGCCTTAATGAGGGATTTTTCTTCCTGTTCCCTCGCTTTTATGTCGTTCAGATTATGGCAGACCTGTATCAACCGGGTAACCTCCGTACCTTCCTTAAGGACGAAATCCACCTCCTGGCGGAGCGGATGCTTCCAGTAATAGACCTTCGCTCCCCCGTCCAGTTCGCTTTTCTTCAGTTTTACGGCAACCGCATTTTCGTACAGCTGTCCGGCGTTGCTCTCTGTCCGGAATGCCTTTGCATGGATAAAACCGTTGTCAATGCAGTATATCTTCTTGTTGGAACTTATCTGCTCCTGCAGTTTGAAGGAGAATCTGTGCACCCTGAAGAATATAAAGGATTCTTCAAGATAGTTCAGGTATTTTTCCACGGTGTGTACGCTTTTGCATTTAATTATTCTGCTCAGCGTATTATACGAAAATTCCCTGGCGGTGTTTGAAACCAGATAGGCCGCAAGGTTTTCTATCGTGGGGATAAGGCGTATGTTGAATCTTCTGACGATGTCTTTGTATATGATGGAGTTGAACAGCGTGGAGAGGTATTCTTTATGGTCTATTTTTTTTATCAGCGGTTCGGGATATCCGCCGTACGTCAGGTACTCAAACAGCCTGTTTTTAATTTCCCCGGAGGTTAGTTGAGTATAATCTCCTTCAAGGCGCAGGAACTCGGCGAAGGAGAAGGGGAATATGTTTACGAGAAGGTGCCTTCCCGTCAGATGGGGGGAGAGCTCACTGCTCAGCAGGTTGGAGTTGCTTCCCGTGATGACAAGATTGAAGCCCTGCCTCTGCAGGCGGTTGATGAACAGCTCCCACCTTGAAAGGTTCTGGATTTCGTCAAAAAAGAGGTATTTGGGGTTGCTGTAGAGCCCGTTGAGCGTTGAGATTATCTCGTCGTAGTTTTTTGTCTCTATGAGTTTCTCGTCGTCAAAATTCGCATAGCCGAAATTTCCGGTTTTGCCGAGAATATTGAAGCCGAGAAAAGATTTGCCTGCCCTGCGCGGCCCGATTATCACCTTTACCAGGTCGTTGGCAAGAAATCTGTTAAAATCAATATCCCTTTCAACAAACTTTTCCGTTCCCCTCTTTTCCAGTTCTCTCTTTTGAAGAAGCAGTATGTCTCTTATCATCAAAGAGGCCCCCTCACCCATGCCCTCTCCCCCAAGGGAGAGGGGGACGTTAGGGTTGTTTTGTTATGCGTAATACACAAAAGTATTAACTTTCTTGCGTTTATGATACCTGTTTATCACAATTCTGTCAAGGAAAACCGTGCCATGAATGGCACCGCTACAGTAATGGATCCCTGCCTAAAACATGCAGGGATGACAAACATTGAGTATGTAGAATTTACGATAGCAGTTGTTCTGTAAGGCGCAGGACGGATTGACGGACTTCGGGGGAGATGTCTTCCCCGAAGGCTGTGCTTTTGGGCTGTATCCCGATAACCTTACATTTGGCGCCTGTTTCAGAACTGATGTGCCGGATAATGAGCGGCAGTGAAAATGTATGCGTAGAAGAAGTTGTCTCCATGAGCTGCGCTCTTTCCATAACCTTTACATCTCCGGGCTTTCCGCCGAAATCAACAGCGTCAATTATCACCACCATATCCGGCTTGAATTTTTCAATAGCGCCGAGATAGTTTTCCACGGCGTTCTCCGCATTTATCACTTTTACCGCGCCTTTTTGTATTTTTTTCTGCAGTATTTCGGCGGCAAGGCATCCTGCTCCGTCATCCCCCTTCATCCTGTCGCCCAAACCTGCAATCACCACGCGTCCTTTTAATTCAACGGAGGGGGTTTCGGAGAGTTGCGAGAGCGAGGCGATAAGAGAGTATGAAAGATACTCTGTCCATTCTTTAAATCCCTCGCCCATTTTTGCGGAGAGGGATATCAGTTTTATGTCGGGCGCAGAGGTTTTCAGGTTTCGGGTGAAATTGGCTATGCTGAAATCAGTATGTGGAGCAATGTCTATTTTATTCAGCAGGCATAAGGTTGATATCCTGAACATGAGAGGGTATTTCAGCGGTTTTTCCTCGCCTTCAGGGACGCTTGAAATAATAATATTTACATCCGTGCCTATGTCAAACTCCGCGGGACAGACGAGGTTGCCGACATTTTCTATAAAAAGTATATCCGTATCCTCCAGAGGGATATTTTCAAGCCCTTTCGCTACCATATTCGCGTCAAGGTGGCAAGCGCCGCCGGTGTTTATCTGCACCACGGGGATTCCGAACTTTTCCAACCGTTCTCCGTCCAGACTGCCCTGTATGTCCCCTTCTATGACGGCGAATGAATAATCTTTCCGCAGTTGGTCTATGGTTTTTTCAAGAACCGTCGTCTTTCCCGAGCCGGGGGAGCCCATGACATTCAGGGCAAAAACCCCGTGTTTTTTCAGAAGGATGCGGTTTTCCCCGGCAATCCTGTCGTTCTCTTCAAAAAGGCTTGCCCCAACCTCTATCGTTTTTATTTTTTTCATTTATCCCGAGTCGACGTTTTTTGTCGTTGCGAGCCCCGTTTATTTGGGGCGTGGCAATCTCAACCCTCAATGTGAGGTGTCTTGATTTTCCCCAGTTCCATCCGCAGTATTTTAAACCCGTTTTTCAGATAATACTGACGTTTTTCCGCTTCTATAAGGGGAAACAGCTTTATCTTGAAATCCTTTTCAGTCAGAGAATCAAGTTTTTCGCCAATTTTTTCTAACACTGCTTCCGTTCTGTTTAATGATAAACCCTTTTTAAGCAGGAACTCAATATCAAAAGCGTCTCTTATCTCCCCCCTGTCCAGAAAAGCTTCTATTTTTGAGGACATCATGTCTTTTAACGTAAAAGTGTTCAGTAGAACCTGGATGTCGGAGTAAGGGGAGTAGGCGATTGCCTGCTCTGCGGCAAATTCTCCGCCGGTTTTTCTTATCTCTATCTTCAATCCTCTCCTGTACCTGTCCGAGCCTATCTCGTAGAGCAGTGTGTTGAACTTATCGGCGGAGTCCTTAATCCTGTAGGTTTCTCCTAGAAATTTTTTTATGCCGGTGAATAAATTTTTTGCAGGAAGGCTTTTTTTCAATATCCGAAAGTCAATGTCCACCGAAAATCTGTCCAAACCGTAACACAGCCGCATCATGGTTCCGCCGCAAAAGGCCAGATAAGACAAAAAACGGCCGGTGTTGAGTTTGTCCAGCACTTCTATCTCAAACCGCTCCTGATTTATCATTTCGTCCATATTTTTTCAAAGGTTTTTTTTGTTTTAAGCGGATACTTGTCAAGCATATCCATCATCTTTTTTTTCTCCAGTTTCTCCAGAGCAATTGAAGAGACGTCGAACCTGTATTTGCCGAAGGAGTAAAGATAAACCGCATCAAGAAACGCCTTTTCTTTTGAAGCAATAAAGACGCCGTCCTTCTTTTCAAATCCGAAATACAATGCCTTTTTTATTTTATAATAATTGAAAACGGCGCTGTCCGCATTGAACTTTCTCGTCCTTTTCAGGGAAACGCTTTCAAAGAAACTGCGCTGCACCTGCGTGGAAACGTCATAAAATGCAAGTGCGCTCATGCACGAGACGTAAGAAGGCACCTGCAAGATATTCGCAAGTTTTAAAGAATCTTCGTATTTCAGATTATCCCATGTTTCCCTGAGGATGTAAAAATCCCTTTTCAATCTCACGACAAGTCCTTGTTGCTTCAGCCTGGAACAAAGCACCCTTGCCGAAGAGGGTTTAATACCCAGGATTCCAGATATTTCACCGACTCGGAAATATTTCTTGTTTTTCAGTCCGTTCTTTAGTGTGATATAGTTCATTTTGAAATAATCTCTAAGGATAGTAAATTAACAATTTTGTTAATTATATATCCCTAGAGAATTTTTGTCAAGCGCTGTTTTTACTGGTTGTGTACGGCGACTTCTATTTCGACGTTTTCAAGGATAAATTCGCGGCTTGCAGGGTCATTGCCGCGTTTTATGCAGATGCGGGAATTTTTGTACAGCGGCTGTCCTGCGGTCATAGAGCGGAAGATGAAGTTGATGTTTTCCTCATCAATACAGCTGTAGGGGTTTACCGTAAGGTTGATGCTGAGGAAAGAAACCGCATTTTTCTCTTCCTTTACCTTATCAAGTATTTTCAGGAGGTTTGTTACCACCGAAAGTTCATGCATTGGATTTCACCGTTCTTTATTATTCTTCGTTTCCGTCTGAAGGCCGCGGGCGCGCTGGATAGATTTTTTCATCCCCGGGCTTCTGCCATATCTTTATGCCGGATATGTCGGCTGCCTTGGCAAGCGCATGGGCGGCGGTGGGGGAGTTAAGGAAAAGAAAGACAAGGCAGACTATGGCTTTTACTCCGAAGGCGGAAAACCCCGTCATTATGAAAACGGCAAGAAGGATGCTTCCCGTTCCGAGCGTAACGCATTTTGTGGATGCCTGCAGGCGGCAGTAAACGTCGGGCATCCTTATCAGCCCGATGCATCCCAGGAATATGAAGCAAAATCCTACGGACATTAAAGCGTATGTTATAAACTCAATCATCTAAATTCCTCCCTTCCAGGAATTTTGCCAGCGTGATGGTGCTGACAAATCCCAGGATGGACCAGGCAATGGCTATATTCATGTAAAATTCAGAGCCGGTTGACAGTGCAAGCAGGACGCAGAAGATGATGACTATAATTCCGAGTATGTCAATCCCCACCATCCTGTCCGCCGCCCTGGGACCTCTGAAAATCCTGTATATGCACATGGCGACGCAGAGCATGAGGAACATAAATAAAAGAGTCATTCAAAAACCTCCTTAAGGATTTTTTGCAGGTTGCCGCATATCAGTTCTTCCGTTTTTGCCGGGTCTTCCGTAACCACGTATATCCAGTGGATATAAAGGAAATCCTCGGTAATGTCCATTGTGAAAGTGCCCGGAGAGAGCGTAATGGAGTTTGCCATTATAGTCCGGCCAAGAGAGGATTTAAGGTACAGGGGCATTTTGACGACGCCGGGTTTTATGGGAGGCCCGGGACTAAGCACCCTGTAAGCCATCATAATGTTTGCCTTGAACATCTGACGCAGGAAAATAAGCAGAAATTTAATGAAAGCGATATATCTTTTAACCTGGAACGCCTTTTTGGGATGGTAGGGAAATTCCTTCCCGAATATTGCCGTTACAAACGCGGATACCAGGGCGCCCGCCAGCAGGTTGGCCGGTTCAAAGTTCCACGTTACCGCGTACCAGACGATAAGATTCAGGATAAATACCAGCACGTAATTCATTCTTTAATCTCCCGTCCTTTCACCCCCACCTTGCATCCTCCCCCCTCAAGGGGGAGGTAAGATGAGTGCTTTTAATCTCCTATCGCTATATTTATGTAAGAAAAATTGTCCATCACGTCCACGGCTTTGTCTATGAACGGCTCCCGTATGCCGGGGATTAACAGGATACCGGCAAAAACCGCCATAAAGGCAAGCACTGCCATGGGAGCAATCAACCCTGCGGGCGCTTCTTTCTTCACCGCACCTTCTTTTTTACTGCAGTAAACGGTCCTTTGGAGTTTGAGAAAATAGCCGAGAGTCATAACGGCAGCGATAATGCATAGCGCCGCTATGCCGCCGTATCCCGCATGGACTGCGGCGATGATAATGATAACCTTGCTCCAGAAGTTGCCCATTGGAGGTATGCCGGCTATTCCCAGCATGCCCGCGCTTGAAAGCAGGGTTGTGTAGGGCATGCTGTCATTCAGTCCTCTCAGTTTATCAGAATCCGTAGTTCCGGTCATGTACTCCACCGCTCCGATGTTCAAAAAGAGGAGGGATTTGGAAAAGGCGTGGGCAATGATGTGCATGAGGACACCGAGATTGCCCAGATAGCCCCCTATGCCAAGCCCTATTGCGCAGTAGCCTATCTGGCTTATGGTTGAATATGCAAACATCCGTTTTATGTTGTTCTGCCCGTACGCCGCGAAACTGCCGAGAAGCATGGAAACAATTCCGAAAACAAGCAGTATTGTTCTTATCTGCGGTATATCCGTGAAGATATTGGAGGTAAGCCGTATGATGGCGTAAAATCCCACTATCTTTATAAAAAGCCCTGAAAGCAGCGCCGATACCGGAGCCGGAGCCATTGAATGAGCGTCCGGAAGCCATGCATGGAAAGGCGCAAGCCCCGCTTTAACGGCAAACCCTGCGAGAAGCAGTCCCGCAGTAAACCAGAGATGGGTCTGGGGCAGATGTGCCGCCGCATGCATGAAAGCCGGTATGTTCAGGGTTCCGGTAAGACCGTATATCATTGCAATGGCGAAGAGTATAAGAGAGGAGGCGATGAAGCTTATAACCGTATATTTCAATGACGCCTCCAGTTCCTCCGCCCTCAGTCCGAAGGCAACGATAATAAAAGAGGCGATAGACGCTATCTCGAAGAAGACGAAGAGGTTGAAGAAGTCCATGCTTATAAGAATCCCGTTCATGCCTGCCAGCATGAGCATGAAGAGAACGTAGAAATAGACCGCGCGGTGGTATTTTTTTATGTAAACGGCTGAATAAAGCATGATGATAAAGGCAACTGTGTTTGTTAACAGCAGGAAAAGGCAGGAAAGCGGGTCCAGCATCAGCATTATGCCGAGAGGCTCCGTCCAGCCGCCCACAAAATATATGATTCTTCCGCCGGTGAAGACGCTAATTCCCAGCAGTGCGGATACGGCAAGGCTTAAGAAGGTGAAAGCAATGCCTGATATTCCTGCAAGAACGTCGTTTTTACCGCACAGCAGCGGCAGAAGAAATGCGGCGCCCAGATAAATTGCTACGGGAAAAACAATAAGGTGGTTCATCCCTTCAGCCTCCGTATTTTGTCGGTATCAAAAGTGCGGTATTTTTCATAAAGCCTTATCGCAAGCGCCGCAAGGAAAGCGGCAAAACCCAAGTCTATTACTATCGACGTAAGGACAAGGGCCTGCGGCAGAGGGTCTACCGCCCTTTCCACAAACTGTGCAGCCGGCATGTCTTTTGTGATTATGGGCGCTATACCGTTCCATTTGTATCCGAGAAGGATGAAGAAGAGGTTGACGGCGTATCCGACAATGTTCATCCCTACGATTATCTTTATGATGTTTTTCTTGGCAATTATCCCGTAAAGCCCTATGAAAAACATCAGCGCCACAAGCAGGTAAATTATCATTGCTTCTCCTCCTCGCTCTGCCTGTATTTCAACCCTTTCTTTATGTGGACTAAACGCGCCATGGAAAGCGTCGCTATGGCGACAAAGAGAGCCGAACCGATCTTTATCCCTATCATCAGATTGCTGAGCAGGAGAGTCCCTCCTCCCCACAGATGGAATAACCTTCCCTTGGGCAGGAAATTCAGGAAAAACATCCCGCCTGTCAGCCCGAGCAGGGCGATTGACAGAAATCCGAGGGCGCCTATGCTGTCGAGGGATTTTGCAATTTTTCTGGGGAATATTCTGAAAGCATGTTCCGCTCCGAATGCAAGAAGGAGCAGGACAAAGCCGCCCGTGAGCACAACCCCGCCGGCAAACCCGCCGCCCGGGGTAACGTGCCCGTAAAGGATAATGGAAATCCCGAATACCATTATAAACGGGAAGACGATTTTTGAGATGCTCTTCACGATTTCGCTCATACCTTTATTCATCGCTTTTCCCCTTGGTTCTCATCATTACCAGTACGCCTATGACGGCGGTAAATATGACGGTCGCTTCGCCGAGGGTGTCATAGCCCCTGAAATCCAGCACCGTGGCGGTAACGGCGTTCGCCGCCTTCAGATGAGTAACGGAAGAAGCAAGATATCCCGCGCCCATTGTTATGGCCGGCTCTCCGAAGGGACGGAACATCTCTTTGAAGTGAAGCATAAATACGAACAGGAAAACGGCAAATATTACAAGGGTTATTCCCGCGTAAATTCCCGAAGAAGACATGTCGGCGGAAGATTCCCTGTGTATGATGGACAAGAGCACAACAAGGGCCACAATCTCAACGAACACCTGGACTATGGCTATATCCGGCGCACCCAGAAGGAGAAAGAGAATGCTCAGGATAAGCCCCGCGGTTCCCATGGAAACGATTGAGGACGTCAGGCTCTTCGCCATAATGGCTATGACAGAACCCGCAGCCATGAAAATCATCAGCGTTACCAGTATCGGCATGTTGACCGTCATCTTCTTATAACCTCCATCAGGAAAATAATGCCTGCAAAAAGCCATACGATATATCTTGCAAGCAGGCCGTTTTGCAGTAATTTTAACTTTTTAACCGCAAGGTTCAAAATAACGCTTCCCCTTGCGTACACGCTGTCTACCGCTCTGACGGCAGCGTTATGGAAGACCCTGTTTACGCCAGGCAGGATTTTACCAGCGATGGCGTATATATCAAGCTTGCCCGTAGATTCGGCGGAATAAAATCTTTTTATGGGCCCGATTTCTTTAATCGTCCCGTAAAAATGGGAGCCGTCAAAAGCCGTTTCTTCCGCAGTAAATATCTCGCCCCCGACAAAGGGTTCCGTTTTCCGGAATTTTCGCATCCAGTTCCTGCCGAAAATAAACAACAGACAAAATACCGCGAGAGCAAGCCATCCGTACAAACTTGCCGTTTTTATCAGTTCTATATTCAAAGGCACGTATTCGCCCAGCGCCGGGAAGAGGAACCTTTCCGTTACAACGCCCGGGAAGAGTCCAAAGAGCAGGCATCCCGCGGCAAGCAGAACCATCGGCATATTCATAAAAGGCGAGGATTCTAAACCCTGTTTTGAAATTTCAGCTTTTTTTACTCCCATAAAGGAGTCGTTAAGCACCTTAATGAAGGAGGCGAGCGTCAGGACGCTTCCCAGAAGAGCGGCCGCCAGAGCGACGACGGCTATTTCCCCGCCCTTGCTCAGAAGAGCCTGGTAGATGAGCCATTTTGAAACAAACCCGTTAAAAGGAGGCACTCCGGATATGGAGAGCGCGGCAACGGTCATCACGCCGAATGTTAATGGCAATTTCCGTGCAAGCCCTCCGTAATTCCCAAGTTCCCTTGACCCGGTTGCCTTGATTAAAACGCCTGCCCCGAGGAATAAGAGGCTTTTGAATATGGCATGGTTGATTACATGGTAAAGCGCGCCCACAAGTCCGATGCTGGTTCCGCAGGCTATTCCCAGCATTATGTACCCTATCTGGCTTATGCTGTGATAGGCAAGCAGGCGTTTGATGTCATGCTGTACAAGCGCGAGGAAAACGCCTCCGAGAAGCGTGATTACGCCGATGAGAATCAGTATGGTTTCCCAGCCTATTGACCACGAAGGCTTGAAAAGTACGAAGTAAAATCTTATCATCGCATAAATGCCTGTTTTAATCATTACGCCCGACAGCATTGAAGAGACAGGCGTGGGAGCCGCGGGGTGCGCATCCGGGAGCCATGTGTGCAGGGGGAATATCCCTGCCTTGATGCCCGTGCCTATGAGCATGGAAAAGAAAAAGAGATGTTTCCAGAAAATGTTTTCTTCAATCAGCCATATCCCGAGGATGCTGAAGAGCAGAAAGACGCTTCCCGCTCCGGTCATGATGATATATTTGAATGCGGCCCTGCGCGCCTCCTCGGTATCGGTAAAAAGAACCAGGAAAAAGCTTGCCACGGCCATGATTTCCCAGTAAACGTACAGCGCTATCAGAGAATGAGAGAGAACAACGCCGTTCATCGCTCCGATGAAGAGGAAAAGGAGGCTGTCGTATACAAAATTGTCTTCCGGGTTGTACCACTGCGAATATGATACGCTGAACAGGCTTATTGTTGAAATAAGAGTTGCGAACAGCAGGCTCATAACCTGTCCGGACGACAGGTACATGTAGTTTACGTACATTGAGTAGAAACAGCCCGCCGCCACTGCTATTCCGCCCGCGAGAGAGAGCCACTTTCTGAAATGCCTGCCGGCCTTGCAGAAAACGACGTGCAGAAACGCCGTTGCGAAACTTACTGCCACCGGAAGAAACCATACTCTAACGTCCAATTTAAAAGCCTCCTTTATCACATTCGGAATTCGGGTTCCGAAATTCGGGGTTCGGAAAACACTTTTCGAAATCCCCTCTTAATCCCCCCTTTGAAAAAGGGGGGTATGGGGGGATTTTCCCTGTCTCCGGTTCCCGAGTCCCTGACCCTGTTTTCCTTCACATTACCAGAAAAATGCCGATAAGCAGGGAAACCGTTGCCAGAATGACCACCGAGGCGTTCATCGGCTTAAACCCCGCATTGCCAAAACTAATTTCTTTTGATTCTCCCATGAAAACGTATCTGAACAGCCTGAAAAGATACAGCAGAGTAAGTGCGGAAGTCAATATTGCCATAAAAGCAAAGATTATATGTCTGCCGGCAATCATTCCCGTTATCGCTTCCACTTTGCCGAAAAACCCCGGAAGTGGAGGTATGCCTATAACGGATAACATGGACAGTAAAAAAGCGTATGTAAGGGCAGGCGCCTTCTTCATAAGCCCTCCCATTGCGCGTATGTCTTTTGTTCCGAACATCCTTTCCGTTATGCCGGCGCACAGAAAGAGGCATCCTTTACCTAAAGCGTGCGCAACGTAGAAAATCAGGATTCCGCGCACGGCAATCGGATTAAACATTGCCAGTGCGGCAATCATGAAGCCCAGCTGGCTTATGGTGGAATAGGCAAGAACCTTTTTTATGTCCGTCTCTCTCATTGCCACGATGCCGGCCGCGAAACTGCTGAAAAGGGCAAGCCAGCCCGCCCACATTACGCCGCCCCCGACAAAAAGAGTTGCGCCGAACAGCCTTGCCATTCCGTAGATGCCTATTTTAACCAGAACCGCGGCATGCAGAAAGGCGGTGACGGGCGTGGGAGCGACGGATGCGTCCGCCAGCCACGTATGGAAAGGGAAGGTGGCCGATTTTGTCAGCACGCCCAGGAAGAAAAGCGCGAAAACAAACGGGGGTATTGATTTGTTCGTCATCTCCAGAATGCTCAATGTTCCCGTAAACCGGTATATGTACGTGAAACCCAGGAACATAAGGCCTGCGCCTGCGACGGTCAGCAGGAACGCCTTGTCTGCCTTCATCAGATGCTCGTCTTTTCTGTAGAACCCGATGAGGCGCCATGAGCAGAGCCCTGCCAGCTCCCAGAAGGTATACAGCGAAATAAGGTTATCCGATAAAACCACTCCCATCATACTGCCTACGAACACAAGCCCCCAGAAGGCGAATTTCTGCCGTTCTCCGGCAGGCTCTTTTACAAAATACCCCGTCGCGAAGAGATAGATTAAAACGCCTATGAAAACCGAAGTCAATGCGAAAATAATGCTTAAGGCATCGCACGTGAAAAGAATGCCCTTAATCTCAATAAAAAGGAATTTTGAAGAAAAAGCGGGTTTCAGAAGAGCGGAACATAATGCCAACTGCGCCAGCAGGACAACCAGCCCGCCCCTGATGGAAAACCGCCCAGGCAGAAGCCTTATGCCGAATGCGCCCAGAAAGGGCAGTACAAGCATTGACAACAGCAAGAGATTATATTGTCCGGTCATTAGTGTTCCTTTTTCTCGTCGCTGATAAATGCGATTCTCCTGCACCGCGGGCATACTATTTTCAGCATATCCGTTCTCTGTATAGGCGGCGCGATTTTTTCTTCCGCCCCGGTTTTTATCTCCAGTTCTTCCATAAGGCGCGAGAGCATTACGGGCTGTGCAAACCCGAGGTTTTTAACCCGCCTGAATGCCCAAAGAAGATGTTTCTCGGTTCCTATTATCTCTCCGCAGTCTTTACACACCAGGAGTTTATGCTGAACCGAATTCTGAACGTTTTTCTCGTCAAAGTAAGCTATATCAAATTTTGTTGACAGTTTTATGCCTTCCTGGGTGATGCAGTTGCGTTCGCACTCGCCGCAGAAAAGACACTCTGCGGGGTGGTGGATTAGCGTTCTTGTCGGGCCGCCGTCTGCGTTTATCTCATCATTCATTTCAATGGCTTTGGCCGGACATACCTGGAAACATGCCCCGCAGCCTACGCACTCTTTCTCGTTGTATTCGGGCTTGCCCCTGTATCTTTTCGGAGGGGTATGCGGCTTATACGGGAAATCCGTAGTAAACGGCTTTGAAAACAGGCTCGTTATTGCTTCTTTCAATTCCCGTAGTTTCGGTTTTTTCATGTTAGATTTCTTTTTTTATTTTTTCGGTTTTCTGCCGGGACATCTCAACCAGCCGGCTGAAATCATACATCTGTTTTTTCTTGTTTCCCGCATCATAAACTGCTACCCTTTCGGTACAGCAGTAACATGGATCCACTCCCGCAAGGATAATCGCCACGTCGGGTATCATCTGTCCGATACAGCTGGCTTTGAACGTCGGTATGTTGGTGTAGCTTGGGGCCCGTATCTTATGCCTCACCGGCCTGTTTGTCCCGTCGCTCTTTATGTAATGGAAACATTCTCCCCTCGGGGCTTCGTGGCGGCCGATGCCTTCTCCCGGAGGAATATCTCTAATTTCAGTCTGTATATCCCCTCCTTTTCCTTCAATGGCGTCCAGGGATTGTTCAATGATTTTTATGGATTCAAACATCTCCAGAAGGCGCACCACCGCTTTGTCAAATACGTCGCCGTGCTCGGCGGTTATAACCTTAAAGTCCAACATGGGGTATGCGGCGTAAGGGTCGTCTTTCCTTATATCCCCGCCTATGCCGCTTGCTCTGGCTACAGGACCCACGGCGCCGAAATTTTTAATATGTTCTTTTGTCAAGACTCCCACGCCTTTCAACCTCGCCCCGAGAACCGGGTCGTCAAGCACCGCATGTGTGAGCATTTCCAGTTGAACCTTCAGTCCCTTCAGCACCCTTCTTAATGCAGGCATGTCCTCTTCCTCTATATTCCTTCGCACCCCGCCTATTTTGAACATGGCATAGTGGTTTCTGTTGCCTGTTATTATCTCAAACATATCCAAAACCGGCTCCCTGTATTTCCATGCCCACATGAATACCGTGTTGTATCCGAGGAAATGCCCCGCTAAACCAACCCACAGCAGATGGCTGTGGATCCGTTCCAGTTCTCCGATGATGCACCTTATATACCGCGCCCGTTCCGGGACGGATGCTCCAAGAAGGTCCTCAACGGCGTTGCAGTACGCAAAAGGATGGGATGTTGAGCAGATGCCACATATCCTTTCCACAAGGAAAGTTACCTGGTCCCAGTGCTTGGCTTCGGACAATTTTTCTATCGCCCTGTGGTTGTATCCCGCCTGCCAGTCAACGTCAACTACCTTTTCCCCGTCGCAGTAAAGGGCGAAAAACTCCGGTTCTTCCAATAGGGGATGATAAGGCCCTATCGGTACGATTACTTTTTTCTTTTTGTCTTCAGCCATTTTTAGCCTTCCTCAGCGGATAATTGCCTTCTTCCCAGTCGTCGCGCAGAAGGAAATGAGTTAAGCCCGGGTGCCCGGTAAAGTTAATCCCGAGCAGTTCCTTCATCTCCCGTTCAATGTAGGAAATTCCGGGTATTATGCTTGTCATTGACTCAATCTCGGGTTTTCCCCTGTCAAGATATGTTCTCACAGAGACGACCGTTCCCTCGCCGTCAAACCCTAAGTGGTAGAGAATCTCAAAAGAGTCAAAATTCTCAACGCCTGAAGCTACGATATACCTTGCGTCAAGGTCCCTGAAAAGTATTTTCAGGCATTTTTTAACATCCGCCCTGTCAACTGTAATATAAATCCTTTTGGCGTTATGCGCCTTTAGTTCTTTTATACTGCCGCCGAGTTTTTCTTTAAGAGTGTCAAGAACGTTCATTTAAGTTTCTCCAGCAGTTTTACTATTCCCGCAATCATCGCCTCGGGCTTGGGCGGGCATCCCGGGATATATATGTCCACCGGTATAAGTTTGTCAAGAGGTCCTCCCATCTGGTATCCGTCTCTGAAGATACCTCCGGAACAGGAGCAGGCGCCTATGGCAACCACAACGCAGGGTTTTGCGGTCTGCGCATATACCTCTTTTACCCGCTCAACGCACTTTTTGTTTATTATGCCCGTGCAAAGTAACACGTCGGCATGCCGGGGGCTTCCTACCAGCGTCATCCCGAACCGTTCAATGTCAAAACGCGGGTCCAGGCAGGCCAGTATCTCTATGTCGCAGTTGTTGCAGGAGCCGCCCGACATGTGGTAAACCCACAGCGATTTTTTTAATGCTTTAATTTTCAGACTCATTTTCTTATCCCCATCCTCTTTTAACCTTTTTCCCCTCTCCCTTGAGGGGAGAGGTTTAGGGTGAGGGTGAATATTTTTACAATCCTTTTACAGCCAGCAGAATCCCTATTATTCCAAACAGCGTCATCCATCCCCAGTAAAATTTCAGCGCCTGGTCTATCCTCAGGCGGGGATTGGTGTTTTTTACGAGAACGAACAGCACCAAAATCAACAGGTATTTCAATATCCCTGCTATAACGCCTGTAACCGAAGAAAAATTTATCCCTCCGAAATACAGGGTTACGACAAATAGCGGGCCCACTATTAGCAGTATGGCTTTCGCGAGTTTGAAAAGCCCCAGAAGTATGCCCGAATATTCTATGAATGCGCCTCCCGCAAGCTCTCCTTCCGCTTCCGCCAGGTCAAAAGGCACAAGGCCTATCTTTCCCTGAAGCGCAAAAACCGCTATCAGAAAGCCGATTACGCCGGAGATAGAACCGAGCGTTATGCCGTTGGCCTGTTGAAACCGTAAAATTTCTACAAGCGAAGTTGTTGCTCCGCTTCTCACCGCGGGGATTATGAGGGCGCAGGCGAAAGGCAGTTCATACCCGAGCAGAAGTTTCATTTCCCTGCTTATCCCCACAGACGCAAGCACGTTTCCCGACGAACTCCCTCCAAGTATTATTGCGAGAGATGGTACCGTAAGCAGGTAAAGAAGCAGTATAACGTCGCCCGGGAAACCGAAGCCCGTCCTGAAAACTAACAGAAGAACCGCTCCGCACATTGCCGCCGCCGTTACCGCAATAACCGGCGCGAACACAAACATGAAAATGCTGGCTTTTCCGGGTATCAGGGTTTCCTTGCCTGCAAGCTTGGCAAAGTCCGCAAAATTCTGGTACCACGGCGGCCCCACCCTGAACTGCAGGCGCGCCGTAACCTTCCTGTCGACCCACATTGCCATCATCCCGCATACGCTGAAAGCCGCCAGGCTCATTATAAAATAAAGCAGTACATGAACAGCGTTCATTTTTTTATTCCGTAAAGGTCCAGCCAGTTAAGCGCCCTGACCAGAACATTGTCTCCCAGTTTATAAAGATTTGTTTTGTCTTCTATCTGTTCTTCTTCAATATATTGCACGGCGCCGTTTTTACAGCTTGCGGCGCAGAGAGGCAGTTCTCCGCCTTTAAGCCTTCCGAGGCATGTGTCGCACCTGCTTACAAGATAAGGAATAAACTCGGGAAGAATGGTGCCGAATGGACACGCAAGGGAACAGGTTTTGCATGAAACGCAAAGTATTTTTGAACGCTTGACTAAACCCGACTCCCTTTTCAGAGCCCCTGTGGGGCAGCTGTTTACGCAGGGGTAGTCTTCGCATCTTCTGCAGACGAACATGAACGCAAGTTCTTCCCTGAGCCCGGTTATTCCGTTATTTTCAGGATGCATACGATAACTGCACTTGATGTCCTCGCTTCCGGTCTCCAAAAGTTTGTCGTAGTCAATATACAGTTTCTTCATCTTTTATATTCTTCCTCTGCCTGTTTTCCTCTCCCTTGAGGGGAGAGGGTTAGGGTGAGGGTGAAATTTACACCCATATATTGGGTTTGCCTTTCAATTTATCGTAAGTGAAAACAGGCCCGTCCTTGCATACGAAAAGGTCGCCTATCAGGCAGTGCCTGCACTGTCCCACTCCGCAGTACATCTTTCTTTCCATTGACAGGTATATCTGCGGGTCGGTATAGCCGATTTCCAGCAGTTTGAGCGTTGTAAACTTCATCATTATCGGCGGTCCGCAGACAACGGCGACGGAATTTTTTATATCAACGTCAAGGCCGTCGAGCGTTTTCGTGACGACTCCCTCCCCGTATTTCCATTTTTCGTCTTTCCTGTCCACCGTTATTCTGAAGCAAAGGGGAAGTTTGTCGCAGAGAGGATGCCATTCGTCAAGTATTTTTCCCTTGTAGATATAATCATCAGGCGTTTTCGCTCCGCAGCAGAAGACAATCCTTTTATAATCCTTGACCGTATGCATCAGCGCAAAAAACAGCGCGCGCAGAGGAGCCAGTCCCACTCCTCCGCCCACAAGCAGTATCTCCTTCCCTTTATAAAAATCCAGGGGATAGGGTTTCCCGTAAGGGCCTCTCACCCCTACCGTATCGCCGGGCTTAAGGTTATGTATCTCTGCGGTAACCCTGCCCGCTTTCATTACCGTGAACTCCAGCGTTTCTTTTTCGTAAGGCGAAGAAGACGGAGTGAAAGGAGCTTCCCCCACTCCCGGAACGGTAAGGGATGCGAACTGCCCCGCCAGAAAAGAAAACTCTTTTTCCGGCTTAAGTATAACCGTTTTTATCGTGGGCGATTCGGTTATTACCTCAATCACCCTGCATTTAACCGGCTCGTAAATATTCTTGTCCATTATACTTTCTCTTTTTCCCTCAACACTTCTGTTATGACTCTTCTCTTGTCAATCTTTCCCGCGCACCCCGCGATACATCTTCCGCATCCCGTACAGCCTTTCATACCGAAATTCTCCACCATATACCAGTATTTGCATAGCAGGCGGTTTGCGTACCGGTCGTAAAGAGTGGGCCGCGGAGACGCTCCCGCCGCCATCCTTGCGTATCCCGGGAAAAGACAACTGTCCCATACCTTTGTTTTCCTCATCTCTTCTTTCCGGTTTCCCGTATCCTCAAGCAGGAAACAAACGCAGGTAGGGCAGTTGTTTGTGCAGCTGCCGCACTGAACGCAGTTTTCTACTTCTTTCGGTATCCTCCAGAGTTCGGTCTGGCATGCGCCCTTGAGGTTCTCTATGTTTGTAAAGTCAAAATCCCTGTTTAATTCCTTTATCGTTTCGCCCGCTTTCCTTCGGCCTTCGTCTCTCTTCTTTCTCAGTTCATCGGTTATCTGGAAAAATTTCTGGTCTTCCCCTATGAAAACCCTGCCTTTATCGGAACCGATGTCTACAAGAAATCCTTCCGGTATCCGGGAAACGTTAAGGTCAAAGTTACCCTCCGGATAGGGATGAAGTCCGACCAGTTCGCAAAAACAGACGGGATAGGGAGAAGCGCAGTCAAAGCTTATTATCAGGGTTTTTTCTCTTCTTTCCGCATAACACGGGTCTTTATAATCGCCGTCTTTGAATACCCTGTCAAGTATCTCCAGCCCTTTAAGGTCGCAGGCGGCCGGGCCCATGACGACAATATCCCCTATCCCTTCTACCGAAGGAGAAACCCTTTCCTTGAAGGGAAAAAGGAACAGTTTCAGAGGTTCAACCGGTCTTGCTCTGTTATAAACGATATCATCCGCATTTTCCGCTGTTATTTTGGCGTAGAAAAGGGTGCCGTTGAAATCAAAAGGGGCAAATATTTTGCGAGATTCTATTTTCCCCCTTATGAAACTTTCCCAGTCTTTGTTGGATATATATAAAGTGTCCATTTGTGATTTTTTTCACAAGTCAGGCCAAAAAAAATTGTGAATAGGATAAAACCCAAAGACATTTGTGTCAAATTTTTTAAAAGTAAATTGTGATAGATGATACCAGATAATTTTTTATCTGTCAATAAAAAAACTTTTCACGGATTAGAAGCGGATTCGTAATCGGATATTTTTACAAATCTGAATATAAAAAAAGCCAGCATTACATGGAATAGCGCAGTGACGAGAAAAGGGATTCGCAGGTTAGTCGCACTGGCAAGCGCTCCTCCGAAAAACGGGCCTAATGCAAATCCTGTCATGCTTAAAGACGTGGCCGCTCCGTATGCCATGCCAATGGCTTTTTTGTCTATTATCTTATATATCATGGCGTTGGCGGCCGGCAGCATTCCGGCAACGCTTAAGCCGAATAGTATCCGAACAGTAAAAAGGGATGGCAGGGAAGAAGCGAAAAAGTGTCCGGCAGATGCGAATGCGGCGGCTATACAGCAGGAAATCAGAATTTTTTTCTGCCCCCACCTGTCGCCCATATGCCCCAGTACGGCAGAAGACAATGCTCCCGCTATGGCTGCGGCCGCGAGGACAAAACCCGTGATGCTGTTCAGGCTTTCGACGGAAGGAACGATATCTTTTACAATCAAAGGGAAGGAGGGATTAATAATAGAGTTACTGAGATGAACTCCGAATATTATGGCTACGGCGGCTAGGAAGCCGTTTACCGCCAGTATTTTTTTGAAGCTCATGGATGAGCCGCTTTTCTCTGCATCGGGCGGGACGAAGTTTTCCTTAACCATCAGTAAAACCAGCAGTCCCCCGAGAAAAACAAGCGCCGCGCCTGCGCGGAATGCGGCGCGGTATCCGAACAGGTCTGCAAAGACGCCTCCAAAAAGGGGACCCAGGGCCGCTCCGATAAAGACAGCCGCCTGCATCATTCCCAGAGTAAGGCCGCTTCTGCGCTCAGGAGTTACACTGGCAACAAGGGCTATGCTTGCGGCGTTTGTCCCTGTAAAAATTCCCTGCAAAAGACGGCATATTACAAGCTGTCCGGCTGTGCGAACCACAGACATGAGAAGCAGGATTATGGTGCCGGCGAACATTGCCCTGCACACCATTACCTTGCGTCCGTACCGGTCAGCTAGAAGGCCCCACAAAGGCGCGAAGATGCATAAAGTGAAACCCGTTGCGCTCAGCGCGATGCCTGACCAGAAGGCCTGCTGTCCCGTATCATGGATGCCCAGTTCGGAAAGAAAGAAAGGTAGAAACGGTATTGCGAAAGAAAAACCCAGAATGGAGAAAATCTGGGCAACGAAAGCCGATACAAAAGTTTTTTTCCACATATGCCTGTTTTTTTAAAGGGGGAATTTATATTATAATGCTTTTCATGGAAATAGCAATTGAAAAAGTTGTTGTCGGGGATTTTCAGACAAACTGCTATATAGTAACCTGCAAGAAAACAGGGGAAAGTTTTGTTATAGATCCGGGCGATGAATACGGCAGGATTAAAAGCTTTATAAGGGGAAGGGAAAAACAACCTTATTTTATTGTGAATACCCACGGGCACGCCGACCACATAAAAGATGACGGGGAATTCCGTCTGCCTGTTTATATCCACAGGCAGGATGCGGATTGTTTCCGTAACCCTGAAAAAAACCTGTCCGCTTTTTTCGGAACGCCGCTTGTGCTGGATATAAAACCGGTTTTGCTGGAGGACGGAGATACCGTAAAGGTCGGAGAGGTTGTCTTTGAGGTAATGCATACCCCCGGCCACAGCCCGGGAAGCATATCTTTGAGAAGCGGCGGCATAGTTTTTACAGGGGATACTCTCTTTAACTGCGGTTACGGCAGAACTGATTTTCCGGGAGGGGATGAAGAAAAACTTTTTGATTCCATAAGAACCCGCCTTTTTGTATTGCCGGAAGAAACAGTCATTTATCCCGGCCACGGGCCGTCTTCTACAATAGGAGCGGAGAAACAATATTTTTAACAGGTTTAAAAGTAGTTGCATTTTAAAATTAAATTTGTTAAACTGTCCAAAAAGAAGGCGTGTAGGATAACTATACGCTAAACGCTCCACGCTATATGCTGAAAAGGGGTAAAGGAGGAGAGGAACGATGAAGCAGAAATTGGCTCAGATAGGTTTGATTGTGGTGATTATTGTTGCGCTGGGTTTTGTTGTTAAGCAGTTAAAGCCCAAGCAATACGGCGGCTATGAAAGAATGATGGTTGACGTTGTCGCGAACAAGGTCTTTATTACGAAGGTTAAAGCAGGCGAAGTTTTGGAGTTCCCCACAACATCTCCGTACAGCGAGGGTAAAAACGCCTATCCGGTCTTAAAGTGCATGAAAGACGGGACAATTTTTGCTTATGATGAACCCAAGCCGGTTCCGACAGGCGAGGGAGCGGCTGACTTGCCTCCGGTTGAGGCAGTCCCAGTATGTCCTGTCTGCGGCAGTAACGAGATAGGTCTTGTTGAAATGCCTGAAGGGCAGAAGGTGATGGATGTGCCGGGTCCTGTGCAGGTAGCGAAGCCCGGGAAGGTTGGCAATACGGCGCCTGAAACGCCTCCGGCTAATTAATCAAATCGGGGGTTTGTGCGGCGGAAAATCCTTTTGCTCTGATAATACAGCTTGGGCATTGCCCGCAGGGTTTTTTGCCGCTTTTGTAGCAGGACCATGTAATAGAAAAATCAAGGCCGAGAGATAGGCCTTTTTTGACGATTTCTTCTTTCGACATGCGGAGGAGAGGAGCCTGTAATCTTATGCTTCCTCCCCCGCATGTTTTTTTTGTAGCAGAGTTGATTAACCGTTGGAACCGTCTTATATATTCCGGCCTGCAGTCCGGATACCCGGAAAAATCAACGGCGTTCACGCCTATAAATATCGCTCCGGCATCAACCGTTTCGGCGAGTGCGAGGGCAATGCTTATAAATATGGTGTTTCTTGCGGGGACATATGTAAGGGGAATTTCTCCTTTCCTGATTTCCCGCGGTATTTTTATCTTTGCGTCGGTAAGCGCAGATTTGGTCCACGACAGGGCGGCTTTAGTGATAAGATGCCTTTCAACCTTGAGGAATTCAGCGATTTTTACAGCCGACGAAATCTCTTTTTTATTCTTCTGCCCGTAATTTACGGTCAGAGCGTATATTTTATACCCTTTATGCTTTGCAATAGCCGCACTGACAAAACTGTCCATTCCTCCCGAGATTAGACATACCGCTTTTTTTACCATTTTCATATCAGGGGCAGGTTATAATCGACTTTCACTCTGGTTCCGCCGCCTTTAAAGGATTCTTCGCAGGCAAAAACGCAAGCCATTGTTTTCCAGCTGTCAGAAGCGCTCATAAGAGGCGGTTTGCCGTCCCTCATTCTGCCGGCAAAATCTCTGAAAAAACCTGTTGAGTCGTGGTGCAATACCTTATCAGGCAGGTCTTTATAACTTTCCGTTCTGTCGAGGCATGTAGTTCCGCCTGCTCCCGAGAACCGGAATATCTGTATATACCCGTTCCAGAAATCTGCGCGCAGAGAACCGTCCGAGCCGGCTACGCTCACGTTATATTCATGGCCCATTTCGTTTTCCCTGCCGGCAGGTGCGGGAACCGCAGCCCTGTGCTGTATCGTTATAAGATTGGCAAGTTTTTCCCCGGGGAAGAAGCAAACGGTGCTTGCCGGTTCCCTGTATCCCCTGTGCCATTTTCCCCGCCCGCGAAGTTCGGGAGCGGGTATTGCTAACACTTCCTCAATCTCTATGCCCATATAAAAGCGAAAAATATCAAGGCGGTGGCATCCTTCCTCAATGTAGTAGCCGCCTATCTTTGCCGGGTCGGAATGCCAATCTCCTTCTTTTTTTTCAAAGCCCTTTCCGCCTGTGATATGGTTGAACAAAATGTTTTTGGGTTCGCCTATTTCTCCCGCGTCTATTATTTCTTTAATCCTACGCGTCTGGAGCGAATACCTCATTTCAAAATCTATCTGCAGGCACTTGCCGCTTTCTTTCTCTGCCTTAAGCATCGCCGCAATATCTTTTTTTGTAATGGCGAAGGGTTTTTCGGAGAATACGTACTTTCCCGATTTAAGCGCCGCTGTGGCAACTTCGGCATGCATGAAATTCGGCGTTGCGTTATAGATAACATCTATATCTTTCTGTTCGCACAACTGCCTGTAATCGCTATAGGTTTTTACTCCGTATTCTTCTTCCGCCGCCTTCCTCCTGCCGTTCTCGGGTTCCGCTATGCCCACAAGCTCTATTTCGCCGCCGTGCATAAGGTCTTCCGCTTCTCCTTTCCCGATGCGGCCGAATCCTACAATACCCGCCTTGATTTTTCGCTTATCCATTTATTTAATTCCCGTTATTTTATGCATCTGCAGACGCAGGAACCGGTTTTCCCCCGCGTTTTTTTTGAGAGACCTGATTATCTCCTTTGCTATTGCAATCTTATTGTCAACGGGCTGTAGAACAACCGGTTTTTTTATGGACGAATCTATAAAACCGATATCTCCCGCCGATGTGATAACATACTTGAATTCCGACGCTGCTTTCATAAATCTTTTGTCATATCCCCGGGGACGAAACTTTAAACCTTCTCTTTTCGGGCTTACCGTGAGCCAGTCAATATGCAGGTTTTGCCACAGAGTTCCGTTGGTTTCCGCCGCAATCCAGTATTTTTTTTCTTTAAGGGTTTTTACAAGAGGTGCAAGGTTTTGAAGAAAAGGTTCCCCTCCCGTTATGCATACCCTTTTGCATTTATGCCGTTTCAGTTCCCGCAGAATTTTTTTCAGGTCAGTCTCTTTCCCTTTTTTCAGGGCATATTTCGTATCGCAGAAACTGCAGTTCAGGTTGCATCCTGACAGTCTTATGAAGACCATCGGCAATCCCTGCAGCAATCCCTCGCCCTGCACCGAGTAAAATATCTCTGAAACATTGTAAACCGGATTGGTTCCATCCGGCGAACTGAATCCGATTGTTTTTTTTTTCGGCATCTCGTTTAAAGGGCTTTTGCGGCTTTCTTCACGGCCTCCGTGATTTTTTCCAGCAGTTCCTTCCCCATAATCGTTTTTATTTCCAGGGAGATGCTTCTGTCAAGAATTTCTTTGCTTTTCGGGAAACTGCCTCCGGCTATCTCTATGTTTGCCGTGAAATGCCAGTAGTTCAAAGTGGCGGGAGTTATTCCGTTTTCTTTCAGCGTCTCTTTAAACCTGTCGGCCTTATCCTTGCCCCCGACAAGCATCGTGAGAAAGGTTGCTATTTCGCCGCTCTCATCTGCAAACGTTCTGAAATCAAGGCCCGGGATATTCTGTATTTCTTCCTTTATGTTTTTCTTGTTTTCTTTCTGCCTGGCAATTATGTCGCCGAGCTTTTTAAGCTGGGCTACTCCCAGCGCTCCCTGTATCTCGTTCATCCTGTAATTAAATCCCTTTCTCGCCCGTTTTTCGTCGCCTCTTCCTAGGCCGGCAAGGTGGGGATGTCCGTGGTCGTGGTAGAATTCCGCCTGTTTGTATAACTCTTCGCTGTCGGTTACCACCATGCCGCCTTCCCCCGTTGTCATAACCTTGACATAGTCAAAACTGAAGCACCCCATATCCCCGAAGGTTCCGACTTTTCTGCCTTTAAAAGATGCACCCGTGCACTGGCAGGCGTCTTCAAGCACCTTCAGTTTGTTCTCCCGTGCAATATCAAGGAGCCCGTCCATTGCCATTGCCGAGCCCATCATATGGACAGGAACAATGCACACCGTATTTTTTGAAATCTTTCTTTTTATATCTTCGGTAGAAATATTAAACGTTTCATCCATATCGCACAGCACAGGCTTGAATCCCGCCTCCTCAATTGATTCAATTGTCGCAACAAAGGTAAAACAGGGCGTGAGAATCTCTTTGCCTTTGGGAAGATTCAGCGCTTCAAGGGCAACCTTCAAAGCGGCGCTTCCCGAACCGACTCCGAGAGCGTAGCCGGAATTTATATATCCGGCGAATTCCTGTTCAAACTGCCTGACCTTGAAAACTCCGCCGCGTTCTTTATCAAAACCGTATCTGAAAAGCACTCCTCTTTTCAAAACATCCGTTACCTGCTCCATCTCTTCCGCGCCGAAAACCTCTCTACCCGCCATTTTTCTCCTTTACCCCGTGTCTGAAGCCAGTGGATAGTGAATAGTAGCGGTGGCATTTATGCCACGAGAAACCGTGCAATGAATTGCACCGCTACAATACCGCTTACCAATCTTTTTAATAGTGAGGGGCTCATAATTTTTATAATATCTTTATTTCTGGAATTCCAGAATTCCGAACTCTTCCAGCAAATGATAATTGGTAATGGATAACTGCGGCGCCATAGAGAGTTCTCTCCAAGGCAGATACCGTGAGAAATTATACCTTGCTATCAATATGCGCCATTCCGAGCCGGGTCCGAAAGAATCTCCGCGGGCGGTCAGCCCTTTTACGGGAATAGCCATTTCCACAGTCCAGTATTCGTCTTTATCCTGCCATTTGTTGAGAGTCCCCTTAACCTGCGCTCCTGCCAGAACATCTTTCAGGTTCATTCCCGGCTCAAATCCGCTCGGCAGTCCCGCACTGCCTCTTCCCGGGTACCAGAAAACGGTCTTTTTGGCATTGGGCGTGGTGTAGATTTCCCAGTACCATGTGCTTTGTTCCGGCTTCAGGAATATCTCAAGAGTATCGCCTTTTTGGTAGTGATGCTGCTGGTCTTCGTTGTTTTCCTGCACTATATCAGAGTCGTAAAACCTAATGCCTACATAAAGATACTTTTCATCCCATGCAAGTCTTGCCTCTCCCTGTTCTCTGAACACGTCGATGCCGGGCCTTTTATCATTTCTTTTTTCAATTGGAAGCATATCATTTTTTGAAAGAGAGAGATTATAAACTGCGGCTGTGCTCCATACGGCATCGTCCAGTTTGCCGTCAACAACAATCGGTTTTTCCGTATATGAGGCAGAAATGACTGACGGTCCGGCAGGTTCCTTGGATTGAGACGTTTTTTCCCAGTATCCGTCAGTTCCCGCGCATCCGGAAAGCATCAGCACGGCAAAAACCATTCCGTACGGCATAAAAAATTTTTTCATAATCCCCCCTTGTCTGAAATCTGCGAATAGTTGATAGTTCAAAGTGATAGAAGTGAAATGCAAAAACATTCTGAGAATTGAGGTTTTTCGCCTCACGTTTCACATTTCAATTTTTACATCTTGCTTTTACTATATCATTGCCACCTATTTTTTTCAATAGGAAGAAGATTTACGATGCATAATGCTTATGGTATCATTAAAGGATGAAAATTTCCGTGCGCGTTACGGCAAACTCCAAAAAACCGGGGGTAAGCGTTGAGGATGATGGCAAGACTCTGAAGGTAAGGGTGGATGCGCCTGCTTCAGAAGGCAAAGCCAATAAGAGGCTTATTGAGATTCTTTCCGGGTATTACGATAAGCCGAAATCGTCATTTACAATCAGGCACGGAATGAACGGAAGGAATAAAATCGTGGAGATGCGGGGTAAATGGGAACAAACGGCGAAATGAAGCTGGTTGAACAGGCAAAGAAAGGCGATATGAAAGCGTTTGAGGACCTTATGAAAACGACCAGCGGCAGGATATACAACCTCGGGTTCAGGCTCCTGCGAAACAAGGAGGACGCCGCCGATATCATGCAGGAAACCTACATGGCCGCTTATGAAAACCTTCCCAAATTCAAGGGAAATTCCTCCTTTTCAACGTGGCTTTACCGCATAGCGACTAATTTTGCGCTTATGAAGATGCGCAGGGAGAAAAATAAGAAGGTTTCCGTTTCGGAACTCCAGGAAACTTCCGGCAATTTATACGATAAAGCTCTTCCGGACTGGTCGGAAAGCCCAGTAGACCACCTGAAAAATCAGGAGTTGAAGGAGATACTGGACAAGGCGATAAACTCACTGCCTCCGAAATACAGGTCTGTTTTTGTACTGCACGATATAGAAGGATTGGGTATTGCCGAGGTTGCCGATATACTTTCTCTTTCCGAGCCTGCAGTTAAAACCAGGTCCCACCGGAGCCGGATGTACCTGCGGGAAAAACTTTCCGAATATTTCAGGCAGAGCGGCACGGATGTTCAAAAAGGATCATTAAAACAGGAAAGAATATGAACTGCGAAGAAATTATTCGGCTGATATCGGGGTATCTGGATGACGATATTGACGATTTGATGCGCGATATGCTGGAAAGGCATTTTGAAGAGTGCGAAAGATGCCTTTCCCTCCTGCATACGATGGAAAAGACGATATCCTTTTCAAGAGAGCTGAATAAAAGGAAAAAGGTGCCCGAGACAGTCATCAGGAAGGTATACTGGGAAGTAAGGATAAGGTACAAAAAATGAACACGGAAAATAAAAAAGCAACTATAATCGGAGGGGGTCCTGCAGGCTTGGCGGCAGGGGTGTATTCAGTCAGGGCGGGCGTTAAAACCGCCATTATTGAAAAGCTTTTTGCCGGAGGCAGTATGCTGCTTACGGAAAAGATAGACAATTATCCCGGGTTTCCCGAGGGCGTTTCGGGCTATGAGCTGGCTGAAAAGATGAAGAGCCAGTATCTCAGATTCGGAGGAGAGATTATACAGGGAGATGTTGACGAGGTTTTTTTTGAAGGCGTGCGGAAAAGGATAAGGATGAAAGACGGTAGAGAGGAGGAAGCGGACGCCCTTATAATAGCAAGCGGTTCGTCAAGAAAGAAGCTGGGTATCGAGGGGGAGGATGAGTATACCGGCAAAGGCGTCTCTTTCTGCGCGGTATGCGACGGAGCCTTTTTCAAGGGGAAAAAAATAGCGGTGATAGGGGGAGGGGATTCCGCGCTGGAAGAAGCGGTATACCTTACAAGATTTGCCGAAAAATGTTATCTGATACACAGGCGCGATGAATTCAGGGCGTCGGCTTACCTGCAAAACGAGTTGAAAAAACATTCCGTTCAGACGGTTCTTTCCGCCGTTCCCGAGAGAATAGAGGGTGACGGGAAGACGGTGAAAAGAGTAATTTTAAGACGGAATAAGACAGATGAGATGCTGAGCTTTGAGGCAGACGGAGTGTTTATTTCAATAGGGCAGAAGCCTAACGTTGAATTTATTAACGGAAAGGTTGAGCAGAATCCTGCCGGCTACATAGTGACAAACTATAAAATGGAAACTTCGGAAAAAGGTGTTTTTGCCTGCGGGGACGTTATAAAAAAGACGCTGTATCAGGTTGTAACCGCATGCGGGGAAGGAGCCACCGCCGCCGCATCTGCGGAGAAATACCTTTCTGCGATGTGAACGAATCCGTTCAGACAATTTAGAGACACATATGGAAACCAGAGTTGTGCTTGATTCCGGCAATCAGGTCAATTACAGAAGGGCGGGCAAATCAGTTTTACGCGCGCTGGACCATATGGGCGTCTGGTATGAGCCCATAGATCTTTCATGGCTCAGGATTTCCTCCAAAGAGCTGGAGAATTCCCATCTTTTGATTCTTGCTCAGGAAGGGATAGGCAAATCCCTCAGCGACGAAGAATCTAACATTATCCTTAAGATGGTAAATCAGGGCATGGGGCTGGTGGTTCTTGACGGATACCTCGGTTGGTACCCTGCCCCGTTTCTTAAAGAGATAAATCTTGACAAAGGGGATTCCGTCAGGGCGGAAGCTCTTAATGTGTTCCCCGAAAACCGCATAATCCGGAATATCTCGCGGCAGGAGGTTGGCGTAAAGATACCAGTTCTTTCATATGCCGTGCCGGAGACTCCCGAATGGAACCCCCTTTTGCTGGACGGCGAGGGCAATGTCTGCGGCGCATACAGGAAATTCGGCCGGGGCAGGATTGTCTTTTTTTTCCTCTCGGCTTCTGTATGGCAGGATGAATATCTCGGGTTTACGGCAGGTTTAGACGGATTGTTCCGCGGCAGTCTTTCCTGGGCGGCAAAAAAACCGTTCATCATGAAATCAATGCCGCCTTTTGTTACCGCAAGGATTGACGACGTCTCCTTTTCCGGCAGTCCTGCTGTTTTGCACGGGAAAACGGTTCAGGAGCTGCGATGGCTTGATATCCTGAACAAATTCGGCTTCATGCCGAACGCAGGGCTGTTTATAGACGATATACAAAGTGGCGATGTCAGGCGCATGAGGGAGAAGTATTATGACGGGCTTGCCGAATTTTCACCGCATGCCTTTTCCGACCCGGAAAACATCAACGATAAATCCATATACATGAAACATAACGGGGAGGAATTTTCGGACGATGTCCTCAGGGGCAATTTTGAGAAGGTGGACGGGAAATTTTCGGAGTTCGGCATTACCCCCTCAAAAACGGTGAATGCGCACTTTGCCGAAGTCGGACTTAAGGCGCTCCCTTTTCTAAAGGCTGGGAACCAGCGCTATCTTATGAATCTTATCAGGGTGGGCAGGGCGTGGTCCGACCCTTCGGCTCATTCGTGGGATGTGGAGCCGTACGGAAAACCGGCTTCTTCCATGGGAGTTATCCCCGAAGACAAGGATTTTTTTAACGTAACGTCGCATCCGGGAAAAATGGATTCCGGAGCGCCGGATTTTGATTTCCTTTACGGCTGTACGCCTTTCTGGAACGAGAGTTCCTCAGCCGATGTTAAAAAAGCTGTTGAAAGAGGCCTTTTTCATATTAAAAGAGGTCTTGAGAACGGGTTCTTCGGATGCCTGATGACGCACGAGCAGAGAATTGCGCATCTTGCGCCTGAAGAGTGGGAAAAGATTATCAAGGGCATCTCTTCCGGGTTAAAGGAGATTCCCCACACATTTAAAAGCTGCGATTACATAAGCAGTTATGCCGAAAACAGGACTTTTTACAGGATAGAGAAGGCGGAGTTCAAACAGAATCTATCCATATGGCTGAAGGGAAGAAACGCCATGTCGCAGTATCTCTGCCTGTTTCTTGATGAAGGAGAAAATACCGTAGAGAGTTTTCTTGAAGTCCCCGCTTTTGAAAACGCCGTGGTTTTAAATTTCAAATTGAACCGGGACTGATAACTCTTTTGACAGAAGAGAGGTTTTTGATAAAATAACAGTATGGAAAGAAAAGCGAGGATAGTGCGGAAAACGAAGGAGACGGATATAGCCGTAGAGGTAAACCTCGACGGTAAAGGAGATAGCAGTATATCCACGGGAGTCGGGTTTCTTGACCACATGCTAAACCTGTTGTCCAAATTCTCTTCCATGGATATCCGCATGAAGGCGAAGGGCGACCTGGAGGTTGATACGCATCATCTTGTGGAAGATGCGGGTATCTGCCTGGGGCAGGCGCTGAAAAAGGCGCTCGGCGATAAAAAAGGCATAAAGAGGTTCGGGGTTGCTTCGGCGCCCATGGATGAAACGCTGGTGAACGTGTCGCTTGACATATCCGGCCGGCCTCTCCTTGTTTTCAACGTCCCCGCAGTCCGCGGACGCGAAGGCAGTTTTGAAACGGAGGATGCAAAGGAGTTCATAAAAGGGTTTGCGATGCAATCCGGGATAACCCTTCACATAAATCTTGTTTACGGCGACAACCTGCATCATGTCAATGAAGCGGTATTCAAATCGCTGGCGCTTGCCATTAAGGATGCGGTTAAAATAGAGGGAAAGCGTATCCCTTCAACAAAAGGGAAGATAGACTGATGTAACAAATGAACAATGCCCTTAAGAAATTCCTTGACTACCTTGCCCACCAGAAAGGATGTTCTTCCAATACGGTGCGCGCCTATGAGACCGACCTGCGGCAGTTCCTTTCTTTCCTTAGGAAGAAAAGAATATTTTCTCTCGGCGCGGTGGATTATCCGCTTCTGTTGAAATTCCTTACTTTTTTGAGAGAAGGAGGATGCACCGAAAAGACAGCGGCGAGAAAGGCGGCAAGTCTGAAGGCCTTTTTCAGATTTCTGAGCGGAAGAAAGATGATTCCATCCAACCCTGCCCTGATTCTGCGCTCCCCGAGGGTGCCGGAAAGGCTTCCCGAATTTCTTGCCGCGAAAGAGATATTTATGATACTTGAGGCGCCTTCCGGCAGAAACCGGCAGGTATTGAGAGACAGGGCGATACTGGAGCTTTTATACGCAACAGGGATAAGAGTCGGCGAACTGGCTTCTCTGACGATGAAGAACGTAAATTTTGCGGAAGAGATGATAAAGGTTGAAGGGAAAGGAAAGAAAGAGAGAATTGTCCCTGTCGGCAGGCCGGCGATGAAAGCCCTTATTGAATATATTGAAAGCAGGCCCCGCAGGGGACAAGAAACAGTCTTTCTGAACAGGGACGGGAAGCCTCTTACGGAAAGAAGCGTTGAAAGAATGGTTGATAAATACGGCAGGAAGGCAGGTCTCGGCAGAAAGATTACCCCGCATACCTTTCGGCACACGTTTGCAACCCACATGCTTGAAAATGGCGCCGACCTCAGAACCGTTCAGGAGCTTCTTGGACATGAGAGCGTGACAACCACCCAGATTTACACCCATCTTACCGTAGAGCGGTTGAGGGAATTTTACAACAAAGCGCATCCCCGCGCTTGATCCAATTTGGGGTCAACTCTTGACACTTGACAGAATTCTATGCGTGTTTTAGATGCCATAATATTGAACAGAAAAACAAAATTTTTACTATCCGATAAATTATATGATATATTAATGCCGCATATTTTACGTTTGGTTTTCAGAAATTCATGAAGATTAAAAGTTTTGAGTTAATAAAATTAAAGTTGTCAAGTGTCAAGAGTTGACCCCATTACTGGAAATGAAAAAATACGATAATTCCTCAAAAGTTGAGGAGACGGCGCTTTCAAGGTACGGGAAGAAACTGATTTATCCCCCTTACGAGAAAATCGGCGTGCTCGAGGTCCCGAATTTCCCTTCTCTCGGAAAGATAACTTCCCTGCGGTTTATAGAATGGCTGCAGAAGAATCCCGGAGGGGTTATCTCTCTGCCTACCGGAAAGACGCCGGAGCATTTTATAAAGTGGACAGTCCATTATCTCGCGAAATGGAACGAAAGCGGGGTTAAAAAGGAGCTGAAATCATACGGGATTGACGCGTCCCGCAAACCCGAAATGAAGTCTTACAGGTTCGTGCAGATAGACGAGTTTTATCCCATAAATCCGAACAGGGAAAACAGCTTTAATCACTACATCAGGCAGTTTTATGTGAAGGGTTTGGGGCTTGATATTCAAAAGACTCTTTTGATGGACGCTTGGACCGCCGGCGCCGCCCCGGGCAAAAACCTTTCCTCCGTATTCCCCGACGGCAGGGTTGACCTTTCCCTGCGTTACAGGAAGCCGAAGAATGAAACCGAGCATATCCAGCAGGAAGCCATATACGGGATAGACAGGTTTGCGATGGAATACGAGGAAAGGATAGATGAACTTGGGGGCATCGGCTTTTTCCTCGGAGGCATAGGGCCAGACGGGCACATCGCTTTTAACATCAGGGGTTCGGACCACAATTCCACGACAAGGGTGTTGAATATAAACTATGAAACAGCTGCGGCTTCGGCAAGCGACCTTGGCGGCATTGAGGTTTCAAGAGACAAGGCGGTTTTAACCATTGGGCTGCATACCATTGCAAAAAATCCGGAGGTTACCGCAGTTATTATGGCAGCGGGCGAAAGCAAGGCGGCGGTTGTGAGAGATGCCGTTGAGAAGGGACAGAATATACTCTATCCGGCTACGGCGCTTCACAAAACAGGAGGTGCAAGGTTTTATCTTACGGCAGGCGCGGCCTGCATGCTTACGGGAAGAAAGATAAACAGACTGAGAGAGGCAGGGGAAATTTCGGCTTCCGAAAAAGAAAAAATACTTGTGGATATTTCTCACGCGCGAAACAAGAAAATCTCTCATATTTCACACGACGACGTCTGGAAAGACGCTTTTGGGAGAGTTTTGCTGGAAAAAGAAAAGAAACTGAATCTGACGAAACTTGCGGAACAGATAGATAAAAATTTCAGACAGAGGATTTACAGGGGCAGGCAGGGGATTGCCGATTCCGTCTTCCTTCACACCGCTCCGCATCATGACGATATAATGCTCGGGTATCTTCCGTATATACTTCATTTGGTGAGAGAACCCTCAAGTTCGCATTTTTTCGCCACGCTGACAAGCGGATTCACCTCTATAACCAACGGATACGCCCTTTCAATGTTCATCAATCTTGAGGTTTGCGTAAAAGAAGGGAAGTTGGACAGACTTCTTAAAGAGAAGGGCTACTTCAAGCCGGACAATATTGTGGGAAGGAACAGGGATATATACAGGTATCTTGACGGAGTGGCGGCAGGCAGAAAAGAGATAATGAGAGAGGCGGAGGCGAGGAGGGGATTCAGGGCTGTCTCAGAAATCGCCGGTTCGCAAAAGCCCTCGGACATTCTGAAAAAAATCGCTTCCCTGAAAAGAGAGATACTCAACTCCTATCCCGGCAAGAAGGACATCCCTGAAATGCAGAGAATTAAGGGTACGATAAGGGAGTGGGAAGAGGAGCTTCTCTGGGCCCATCTGGGGTTCAGCTGCGAAAATATTTTTCATCTTCGCCTCGGTTTTTATACCGGGGACATATTCACTCCCCAGCCGGAGTGGGAGCGCGACGTAAAACCCTTTCTCTCCGTTCTTAAAAAGGTGAATCCGGACATTTTAACCGTTGCTTTTGACCCCGAAGGCACCGGGCCGGACACCCATTACAAGGTTCTGCAGGTAATCGCGGAAGGATTGAAAAAATATGTTTCAGAGACGGGCAAAACCCCCAAGGTATGGGGATACAGGAACATATGGTACAGGTTTCATCCTTCTGACGCCAATATATACGTTCCGGTTTCAATGAACTCCCTCGCTATTTTAAAGAGCGCTTTTGACATCTGTTTTGCTTCGCAGAAAAGCGCATCATTCCCGAGCCATGAATATGACGGCCCCTTTTCCGAGCTTGCGCAAAAAATTCTGGTTGAGCAGGGTGCTTTCATAAAAAGAATTCTTGGAAGGGATTTCTTCGGAGGCAGCCAGTTTGCCCGCATCAGGGCAAGCAGGGGCGTTAATTTCATAAAAGAGATGGACATCGAAGAATTCTTCGCCGAAGCCCGCAGTCTGCGCCGGCTCATGGAGTGATATACCCCATATCCTTTTTCCCCTTTCTTCAGGGAAGCGATTAAGAGTTTAATTTCTTAATCTGTTTTTTTAAAAGGGAAATTTTATAATCAAAGCCCTTTGCGGTTATGAAATACTCATGTGCTTCGGAGTGATATCCAAAATCGTTGTTCCTCCCGATAATATCCCGGTCTTTTTCTGCGATAGAAAGTTCATTTTCCAGCAGTTTTTTCATGGATTTTTTTGCGTCCGGAGCATTTTTCGCGTATTTTTTCAGCAGGCTGTAAAATTCAATGATGTTTATCGTACTGCGGATTAACAGGGATATGTGCACGGCCATATCCGTCTCTTTCCGGTAACGGGCGTCAGGCCTGTGTTTTTTTGCGCCTTCCTCAAGCGCCTCTATCCCTTTTTCCCATTCCGACAGAAGTTTTTTCAGCACTTTTATCACAAATCCTGCCGTGAAAGGCTTTATCCACGTTTTAAGGTTGTTGCCGACGGCGAGATGCCCCTGTTTGTCTTTGGGCAGGGCCAGCCATGAAGGTATGCCGGGGACGCTTCTGGCTGAAAGGTCAAAAGGGTAAACAGTCGCGAAGTTTATCGGGGAATAGTATAGGAAAGGTATGCTGAAAGGGTATGTCTTCCATGCGGAGGAAAAGCGTTTCCATGCTTTTGTCACGTACAGGGACGCCTCCTCTCCGAATTCCTCAACTGCGGCTTCTCTGACCGCCTGAGAGGGAGAGAGCAACCCATTGACAGACATCTTCCCCGCAACCCTGCTCATCAGTGATACGTTACCTCCCATTATCCAGCATCCAAGGTATCCGTAAACGCCCGTTTTCTTCATCCTGTGAAGTTTTTCCGCAAGAATGTATGGGACAGGGATATAGGGAACGGTTACAAGTTCGTGGGTTGTACCTATCTGTATCTTTGCCATCATCCGCATTTTTCTTTTTTTTGCCTCGTTATAAACATCCCTGAACGTCGGGGACGGGCCTGTATATGCAAAACTGTATTCATCCACCGCCAGCCGTTTATTAAGGACATGCTTCCATCCACCTCTTTCAAAGGTTGCCATAAGGATTACGTCCTGCGGCAGGAGGCTTATAAGTTTTTTCTGCGGCTCCTGTTCAATAAAGTACCAGCTCCAGTTCCATGCAATAACGTCTGCCTTAGGATTCGCATCTTTTACGCCCTTGTTTACAAGCGTGATTATTTCGGAAACGACCTCATACGGCTTCCTTTCTGCACACCTCCCGCATGTAAATTTCGCCTTTGCCCATTCTTCCATCTGCGGTTCGTTAAATTTTTTCTGCGGTATCGGCAAATGCGAATAGCAGTGGGTATGGAACTCACTCGCCGTTATCATAAAAATGCCGCCCAGGCCGGGAACTTTTTTAAACAGGTTATAACTGCTCTGATATAAAAAATCTTTCACTCTTTGAGTGCTTGAGCAGAGGGCAAGGTACCTGCCGGTCTTGCCTCCTTTAATATGAAAATCTGCAGGCTGGCCTTTGACATCGGCATTATTTTTCCAGAAAGCATCGTTTTCTTTAAACCCTCTCGGCTCGCAGAAATAGAGGAAAACTTTCAATCCGTATTCAGCCGCCTTCTCCACCATTTTGTTGAGTGCGGGTATCTGTTCCTTCTCCTTTTTGCCGAATCCGGGGAAGGCCTTGGAGGCAACGATATCCCTGAGTATGCAGTGCAGCCATATGGCATTGTAGCCCTGCGCCTCTATCTCTTCAAGGTAGCTGTCCGGATGGGTTTTAAGCGAGTCTTCTATCTCCCGTCCGTAAAAATCGCTCCAAGGCGAGCGTATCATCCTTATTCCGAACACGTCTTTTTTCTTTTCCATGTCAATTTTCCTTTATAAATTCTATATGCCAGTCAATCTTTGCCTTTTTGAATTTTAGAGTGACAAAAGCGATATTCCCTGTATGTTTTATCAGAGAAGATGCTTCTTTTACCCTGTATCCTTCGGGGATAAAAACAACGATATTTCCTGTATCGCCCTTTTGTCTGACGGCGTTTCCCCGAAGAATCTGCTTCTTTCCGTCATATATGACGGAATCAAGTTCCATCGCTCCCTGCGTTATATGCATATCCGTGGAAAGGACGCGCGGTTGGGCGGATAATTCCCGAATCATAAGAAGCTTGGTTGTGACGGGAGGCATGGGTATAGACAGGGAATTTCTGTATATTCCGAGGAATTTTTTTGACCAGAATTCGTACACGAGATACTCTTTGTTTCTATCCAGTTTAAGTGATTCGAAATCAACCTGTATCTCCGAAGGCACTTTTGTTAGATTGAACAGGCCGGCTATCTCCCATTTGCCCCAATCTGTTTCAATCGGGAGATGCCAGATTTGAGGATATGACGAGGGGTATGTATGGGTAAACAGGTCAACGGGCCTTGCCGCTTTTCCAAAGGGAGGGATGCAGACTGAAAGGAGTTTCCATCGTTCCTCCGCAAGAGAAGGGAGAGCATCTCCGAGAAAGATCTGTCCGCCGGAAAGTGCAACTAAGGAAACCCTGAGTTTTGCTTCCTCGATGTTACCGGGTTCGCCGGTTTCCACCACGTCGGGATTTAAAAGCATCAACTTTTTGTGAAGGAAGTAGCGCGAGGCAATTGTGGTTGCATTCTGCCTGAAATAATCCAGGTTTTCTACCCGCCCTTCAACATATTCTTCCCTGCTGAATCCGGTATTTCCTATGTCGCTTCCGGTCGTGCTTGTTGCTCCCAACCCGAACCCGAGGTTAATCGGGCACGAGCACCAGTATATATAGTCGCCTTTCAGGGTTTCGGAAACAAGAGAGAGCCCCCTGCGGTAGGTTTCGGCTCCCTTGACCGCATTTTTGTCATAATAGAAGGCCTCCGGACCGTTGTTTGCAATCCCCCACGTAAAATCTATTTTCCAATAGCGGATGCCCAACTTTCTTAGCGTCAGAAGGGAGTCCTTTATGAATTTGCGTGCGCCTGGATGCGTGGGGTCCAGGTAATATACATGGTTCCTGGGAGGCCAGCTCCATATGTACGGCATTTGCAGAGGACATCCGTTTTTATCCTGTATCATGTATTCAGGATGCTCCCTGAATACGTGGGCGGATTCCAACACTGTAAACAGCCCGAGCCATAAACCGGGCGTATAACCCATCCCTTTTAGTTTTTCAGAGAGCCATTTAATACCGTGTGGAAACCGTTCGTTAGTCTCCGTCCAGTGTCCGCATATGTTTTTGTACTGCCATCCATGGTCAACCTGTATATATGAAAAATCAAAGCCGGGAAATCGTTTTTTGATGCATTTTGCGTTTTCCAGCGTCTCTTTCTCGGTTATTTTCAACCTGTACGCGTACCATGAGCACCATCCGAGCGGAACGGGAGGCAGATTTTTCACCTTCATTTCCCTGCCTGCAACCGCGGCGTATTCCTCAAGGCCTTCCAAAGGGGAATCGTAAAACCCTATAAACAACTTTTCCGATGAAATTTCTTCTCCGGATTTCAGCGAGAAACCGGCAAAGTTGCATGACGCCCATCCGGAAAGAGTCCTTTTTTCTCCGTCGTAAAGCCACACGATATTATTTATTGTTCTGTATGCCGTAAGAAAAGACGCTATCAGTGATGTGTTTCCGCAGGGTGAGAATAATGCGCTTATGCCGCCAAAGCTGTTGTGGAATCCGGGAAACGGTTTTGTTGCATCGCCCATCTTTTGCAATATAATTCGTTTTTCTTCTTCCGGAAGAAGTTTCCATTGTTCTCTGCATGGGGCGGTGCTTTCGATGTCAACCGTTCCCGCCCAATCTCCGCCTCCGCTGTCAACGAAAACCTTCATCCCCTTCGTTCCCTCTGCGCGGGAGGTTACATCCGGAAATTCTGCGAGATGCAAAGTGCCGAGAATTAAAGGATTCTTGGACAGGTTTTTAAGCTTCATCTGCATGATGCAGTAACGTTTTCCATCAGGGCATGTTATGCTGAGAGAGGCGGAAAACTGCGGAGATTTTTCTTCAAAAAGAAAAACCGTTGCTCTTTTTTCCCTATAGTTCTTTGCGGATTTCCGTTTTTTCGGGAATAATTGCACCGATTTATTGTTAATCCAGACCCGGGTCCGGAGATTATCAAGCCGGAACAAAGTATTAAAAGGAGGAGTAATACGCAATTTACCCTGTGAGATATTAACAGTGAAATTTTTTTTTGGCATTTTCACGCATTTCCCAGACGGAGGTCAAGCCACCTGTATACCTTCGCATTAACTGAAGGAACGCACAGATGCCCCTTTTTATGCAGGATGATTCTTAATGAATCTTCCGCGCCCAGAATTCTGTATAACGGTCTTGCCGCCTCAACATAAGGAACGCTTCTTTCCCCGTCCTCTCCCTCCCCGCCTACGAGAAGAAATGCGCGCGGGGCGATAAGAGCGATAAGCTGGTGATGGTCCATATCCTTTTCCTTTCGTATCCCTGCGCCCAGGTACCACGGCGCATCCCAGTTTGAGAAACTTATTCCTATTCCTGCTTCGTTGCATACGCATGCTTTTATGCGCTCATCAAAGGCAGCCATATAAAGGGATTCCTTCGCACCCAGAGAAAAGCCGATGCATCCGATACGCCCCCTGTCTACAAACGGATAGCTTTCAAGTATGTCAATAGCCCTCATCCCGTCCGAGAGCATCTTCGTCATCCCTGTCCATCCCGGGTTGTACCTTTTCACCTTTCTCACAAGTTTTTTCCGCCCCGCTATATCCGGCGGTGCTGAAACAGGCGCATTATCGAAAATAAAACAGCGCGGACTTATTGTTACGTAACCCCGCCGGGCAAGGTGTAAAGCTGTATATCTTGCTGAAATCAGGGTTTTGTCAATTCCCGAGGGTTCTTCTATTGTTGAATCCTGGGTTGAATGGAAAACCAGAACGGCAGGCATTTTGCGCCTTATGCGGGCAGGACGGATAACATACGCTTCCGTGTAGAATCCTTTTCCCGTGGAATAGCGTATCTTCTGCCGGATAAGAGCCCCTGTTTTTTCTTCGGAAACAACCTGTGTCTCTCCGGCTATCTGTTCCGGCATGCCCCCCAGATGGATGAGCCAATTTTTCAGTATATCTTTGCGAACCCGACGCCACTCTTCAGGATTATTAACCTGCGGCAGTTTCAGAGAGAGGTTTTTATTTCCGATGTCCATATACTTCCCTTTGTCATTAAGTTTATTGTCAGTAGTTTTTGATGAGAGTACATGACATTTTTTGATCCAGGTAAATAATTTATCCTTTCAGGATTTCTCTCATGCTTTTGAGAATCATTTCTTTAGCGGCCTGTCCGTATTCAATGTTCGCTTTTTTTGCGCCGGCGCTGTACCACTTTTTTTCCGAGAACCGTTTCATATCAACGCCTTCGGGGCAGAAAGCCATCATCAGAGACGTTTCCTGCTCGCTCGCATGGTCTATGGGGAATTTTTTCTGCGTATCCGCATCCATGAAAGGGTGTATCTTAATCCAGTTGAACGGGTCCGAACCTTTCTCGTGCATGGAATAATAATCCTTCATTTTTTCGCTTCCCCACCATCCCTCTCCGCGCTCCTTCTCTATGAGGTCAAATATTGATTCTCTTGCGGCTAACTTGAAAGCAAGGTCCGTAGGCATGCCCGCGGTGAAATTTTCGCTCTGGTGGTGTATGAAGACATGTATGTTTTTCAAGCCTACCCGCAACATGCTTTTGAAAAGGTCTTTTGCGAAAATGTGGAGAGTACTGCTTGGAACGTGGAGCGTTCCGTTGTTTTCCGGCGGTTCTACCGCGTAACTGGCGGCTCCGTAATAAAACGGAGGGAAGATTATCACTTCCATTTCCTTTTCCAGCAGTTCAAGAGCCTTCACCACCAGCAGGGTATCAACCCCTGAAACTGCATGTTCGGCATGATATTCCAGTACGCCCACCGGCAGTACAGCCGGCGTGTTTTTCTTGATTGCCTCTCTCAATTGTCCGGCAAACATCATCTCGTATCTCATTGTAATTCCTCCCTCACCTCTAATCCTCTCCCCTTCTCTTTCCTTTTCCTTCTACCCTTTGGGGAGAAGGACAGGATGAGGGGGAGAGGAGGGTATTTGTCTTACAGCTCAAGGATCTTATTAAGTTTGTCAGAGAACGGCTTCACCCCGTCTTTTGTCACCGCAACTCCGTTTTCCCACCTCAGCCCGTAATCTTCGCAGTACAGGAAAGTATCTACCTGGAACGTCATGTTCTCCTGGAGCAGGTACTCCGAGCGGGACTCCATCCACGGTTTTTCAACCTCCATCATCCCCAGCCCGTGGCATGGTCCGTAAAGGATGTTCTTAGCCACCCCGATTTTTTCGCCGTACTCGTAAAACTTCTTTACCACATCGTTCGCCTTCACTCCCGCCTTCATCCACTCCATGGTTTTGAAATGCATATCCAGCCCCGCCTGCACCAGTTTTTTCATATCCGGCGTCATAGGGCCTATGCATACCGGCCGTCCAACGCTGGAGGAATATCCGGCAACCCGCGCCCCGATATTCAGTTGTATGAGGTTGCTTCTGCCGAGTTTTGCATATTTAGGCCTGCCGATGGCGTGGTTGGAGTTTTTTCCGGCGAGCACGTACTGCGGATGTCCTTCGTATTCAGCTCCTTCGGAATACAGGGCTTCTTCTATTATCCCCACCACCTGCAGTTCCGTCATTTCCGGCTTCATGAGCGGAAGGGTTTTCTCAAGGGCGGTCTCGGAAATGCGGAACGCCTCCTGCAGCATTTCCAGTTCAACGGGGCTTTTTATTATCCTCAGGTCGACGATTAACTCGTCGCTTTTTATAAGCTCCGCATCCGGCGCCGCCTTCTTAATCCCCTCGTAGACCGGCAGGGGGAAAATCTGATAGCTTGCAATGCCTATTTTATTGACCTTGTCGCCGAACATCTCCTTAAATATTGAAGAAAAGGTATCTACCTTGATATCCGGATACTCCGGTTCCGCGCTTTCCCTGTATTCAACCAGCTTGTAAATTTTTGGGATGCGGCTTGTATCCTTTGCATACGTCTCACTCTCGGGACCGATTAAAAGCGCAGGCTCCCCTTCCTTCGGGATAATTACCCCTGCGCATTCAAATATTGGCCAGTAATCGGAAAGATATCGCACGTTGGCAAAGTCCGCCTCTCCCGAATGAGCGATAAGCATATCCAACCCCTTCTCTTTTACTCTCTTCTGCACCGCCCTGCATCTTCTCTGAAACTCCGCATCCTCTATCCTGAATATCTTTCCCATTTTCCTCCCTCCTCCTTTCTTGCGATGATGAATAAAGAAGTCTGAAGCACAATGAGCGGAAGGACAGCAACAAAACTTGGGTTTGGGAAAGAGGGAAAGCCAACCCTTTAGAGGTTGGAGGGGGCGGAAGCGGCCCCATTTTTATGGGGCTTCCCCTTTCCTCAAATACTTAGTTTTGTCTGTCCTGGAGCGTCGTGCAAGGACTGGCTTTATTCATCATCCTTTTTTATAAAAATTCTACTTGCCCTTACCCCATGTAAACACAATTCCCATGTTGAACGGCCTGCCTTCCAGCAGTAGTTTATACCCTTTCAGGCAGTCTTCGCTTTCAAACCTGTGAGTGATAAGCGGGGCTATATTCAGCCGCCGTTTTTTTATCTCGGTGAAAGTTCCGTCCCAGTCATCGCTGTCTATCCCGCAGGTCGTTTTAACCGTTATCTCCTTTACCTTTATCTGGTCTATGTCAATTGTCCGGTGTTCTTTGTCAAAGTACTGCGCCTGCAGAAGCAGCCGCCCCCATCTCTTTGCAAATCCGACCGCCCTGTCTATCGCGGCAGGAACTCCCGCGGAATCATAGACCATGTCAAAACCTTCCGGCGCCGACTCTTTCAATTTCTTGTCAAAATCTTCGTCGTCAGGGTTAAATGCGCTGAATCCCAGTTTTTTTGCGAAATCTATCCTTTCAGGATTGTTATCCATAAAAACCGGGACGGCCTGTTTTATTGCGGCAAGCTGAGCGGCGCACAGTCCTATAAAACCCGCTCCTATTATCAGCATCTTCTCGCCCGGCTTCGGATTGAGAAAACGAACTCCCCTGTAGCCTACTCCCGCGACAATAGTAAAAGCCGTGGTTTCCAGTTCGGCCTTATCCGGCATGTTTGAAGAAATAAAGGTATATCCTGCAGGGCCGTTTACAGAATATCCGCAGTGGGCGCCCCACATGGAGATGGTTTTCTCCTTCCACCTGTTGCCGCTTCCGTATACAACGTCCCCCGGATTGAATAGTTTCACATCCTTCCCGCACTTTTCAACGATTCCTATCCTGTGGTATCCGGGCACGCATGGAAACTGCGTTCCCATGTGCTTGCCCTTCAAAATCCACCTTTCCGTCCCGGGAGAAATAGCCGTAACAAGAGTCCGTACGCAGATGTCATTCGCTCCCGGCTCGTCAAGCGTCAGCTCTCTAATCTCAAACTTGTCCGCCTGTGGAAAAACAACCGCCTTCGTCTTCATTTTCCTCCCCCCTTCCCCTTTCCTCAAATACTTAGTTTTGTCTGTCCTGGAGCGTCGTGCTCGGACTGATTTATTTATCAGCCCGTCTCTTTACATTTCAAAGACTATCTTGAAAGCTTCCCTCTTTTTCAGCATCTCAAACCCCTTCCCTATTTCGGAAAAGGGCATAGTATGCGAATAGAAATCTTTCAGGTTGACTTTATTCATCCGCACAAGGTCCAGCAGGTAGTTATGCGCGGGCACTTCGCCGGTGTTTGCTCTCAATATTTTCGCCTCGTTTACATCCTCCAATGCGTCAGGCCTTGTGAAAGTGGCATAAGGAGCAATTTTGCCATTTTCGGCAAGCATGCCATATGCATCCGCAAAAAGTTTTTCATCACCGGCTGTATCAATTATGAAATCAACCCCTCTGCCTCCTGTTATCTCCATGACCTTGCTTGACATCTCCTCTTTTGAATTGTTCACGGTGAAATTTACTCCAAAACGGCGTATGTTCTCAAGCTGTTCGTCTCTCCTTGCGATTGCAATGAGAGGAAAAGCTCCAAACAGTTTGGCAAATAAACACATGGACATAGCAACAGGTCCTGCCCCCAGCACCGCAACGCTGTTGTTGAGCGTAATTTTCATATCCGCAACAAAGCCGGCGGTTTCTTTCAGAGTAATCAGCATAAGCGCTTCACCCGGCGAGATTTTTATGTCGGAGGGGATGTTCATCTGGTACTGCATGTAGCCCGGCTCCGTTCCCGGATTATCCTCAAGAAGCGCCTTCAAATCCGTAATCAGTCCGTATTCCGAAAACCCGCCCCATATTGAATAATAATCCCCGAATTTTTGTCCAGGGTAAACGGAGGTAGGCCGGAGATACGTCTCTCCCTTTTTGATATAACGCACCTTATCCCCTGTTTTTAATACCGTTCCCACGCTTTCATGCCCGAATATCGCCGGATACTCCTCTTTCCACGGCAGTTTTCCGTGAATTATCTTCATGTCCGTCCCCGAGCAGGTTGCGCATGCAAGCGTTTTACACAGGCACTGGTACGGACCAGGCTCCGGAACCGGCACCTCAACTATCTTTACATCTCCCTTGCCTTCTGTAACCGCCGCTTTCATCTTCTTCTCCCCTCCGTGTTTTGAACAACTTTTTTTATGCCGCAGGAACTCCTTATAACCAGTTTTACGGGAACTAACACTTCTTCCGCGGCATCCTGTTTATTCCTGCCGGACTTTCTATTCAAAATCATCTTGCCCGCACTCTTTCCCATCTCCTCCGCCGACTGGTTGACTGTGGTCAGCGGTATATCCATGAATTTGCCTATGGCCATGTTGCCGTAGCCTGCAAGAGCGACTTCGTCGGGAATTGTTATTTTTAATTCCTTCAGGGCCTTGTACGCGCCTGCCGCAACCTCGTCATTGCAGGCAAATATTGCCGTAACCTCTTCTCTGGAAGCGGCGTTTAAAAAGAATTTTTTCGCCTCATAATAGCCCTCTTCCATTCGCCAGTCCGTAAAGCGCACGTATCCGGGATTATATTTTATCCCGTATTTTTCCAGAGCGTCGGCGTATCCCTCCCTTCTCTTGTCCGCGCTGGAGTCTTCTTCCGGCCCTGCCAGGTGCAGGATATTTGTATGCCCGAGTTCTATGAGATGCTCAACCGCCAGGAAGCCGCCTTTTCTGTCGTCGGAAATTACGGTATCCGCCTTAAGCCCGGGGATGCTTACGTCCACTACGACAAGAGAAAGTTCGTCCTTGAGTTTTTTGATAAGTCCGAGATTGTCCTTGGTGTACCGGCCGGATACTAAAATTACGGGCATCCCCTGCAGTTTTTGAAGCATCTCTCTTTCCTTGAGCGGGCTGTCATTTGCGGAGCGCAGAATTACACTGCACCCGTTGGCGGCAAGAAACTGTTCCGCGCCGGAAATAATCTGGTAGTAGAAAGAGTTGCGCAGGTTGGGTACGATAAGCATGACAGGATTTGCCGTCAGAGTTTCTCTGTTTTCTCCGGCAGAGTTTTTTCCGCACACAAACGTTCCTTTTCCCGGTATGCGGCGGATAAGTCCCTGCGCGGCAAGCTCAACAAGGGACTGCCTTGCCGTCATGCGGCTTACCCCGTAATCTTTAGCGAGGCGCTCTTCCGAAGGGAGCTTCCCGTCAGCGGCCAGCCTGCCGCCGGTGATTTTTGCCCGTATGTCCTGCGCTATCTGCGCGGGAAGGCTTACGGAACTGTTAATGTCTACCTTTGCCATGTTCACTCTGTTGTTGATAGCAGTATACTATTGTTATACAATATCATACATCATATATTTTCCCTGTCAAATCTCTTTTTTTAAGACCTCTGTAATCTTGTTTTTGGATAGGCATGCCCATTCAATTCCCTCGCATCTCGGGGAGAGGGTTTAGGGTGAGGGGTATTTGTAGCGGTGGCATTCATACCACGGTTGTTCATTTGTGCAATAAATTGCACCGCTACCTAAAGACGCATTCGTTTTTCTATTTAACGGGATAGGCCATGGTGCAGTAGTATGCGAGGTTCGGTTGTCTCACGTCGGCTCTGCCGAATTGTACCACGACAGGCACGCTGCTTTTCACGACCATAGCATACTGGCCGTAAGGTATCCGGTATTTCCGTTCGCCGAGAGGCTTGTCAAGGCGGAAACACCGCACCCTTTCCGCATCCACCTTCTCCTTAATGTTTTGTACGGGCTTCCTGTCCTCAAAATATATGTCAATGGAGATATCCGCCCTCTTTTTCCCCGAGTTAAGGATTATCAGGGACTCATGCCCCTTAATCTTCCCTTTACCGGGAGGCGGCAGGTCTCCGTCGGGTATTACCCATACAAGCCCTTTCTTTTTGCTGTCCATTGAGTTTTCTCCTTTCAGTCATCAGGTGGTATTGTAATACAACAGATAAAACCATGCAATATAAATTAACGATTGCAAGCTTTCGTTCACAGTCACCCTGCATTCTTTTGCTGGTTTTTCTGCAGGTTTCAGGAGGGATTACATCCCGCACATAAATTCAAAGACCGCGTCGCTGAATCCCGGCAGTCCTTCATGTCCAAAATCGGGATAGATAATCATGTTCTTATCAGCCGTTATTTTGTTATATGCGGCAAACTGGGTGGAAGGGGGGCAGACAATGTCCATAAGGCCGGTTCCCATGAGGATGTCCGCTTTTATGCGCGGGGCAAGGTGCTGTACATCAATATAGCCGAGCCTTGTGAAAAGCTCTTCTTCCCTGATGTGCTGAGGGTCAAAAAGGCGGAAAAACATCTTAAGCTCTTCGTAGGCGTTTGCGGCAAGGTCCATATTCCATACCCTGCGATAATCGCAGAGAAAGGGAACTGACGGCGCTGCACGTTTTATCCGCGGTTCAAGAGCGGCGCATGCAAGAGTCAATCCTCCGCCCTGAGACCCTCCGAAAGCGCCTACTCTGCCGGCGTCCACCTCGGGCATGTTCATGGCGATACCTGCAAGCTGGGCGCAGTCAAGGAAGATTGCGCGAAAAAGCAGTTTCTCCGGCGACTCGTCAAGACCTCTTATTATGTGGCCGCGCTGGGTATTGCCTTTCACTCCCCCGGTATCTTCAGACCTTCCTCCCTGTCCCCTGCAGTCCAGAGCAAAGACTGAAAAACCCTGTGCGGCATATCCATATTTGTCCGACCATTCCCCGCTGTGTCCGGAATATCCGTGAAACATGATAACAGCCGGATGTTTTTTCTCTGTTTTTTTCGGCCGCAGGTACTTTGCGTATATGCGCGCTCCGCCGACTCCCGTGAAATGAAGGTCAAAGCACTCCGCAAAATCAGCCGCACTTTGTTTCGGTACCAAAGAAATTTGCGGGTCTACGGAATGCATTTCAGCCAGAGCCTTCTCCCAGTAGCTGTCAAAATCTTCCGGTATGGGGTTAATTCCCCTGTATTTTTTCAACTGTTCCAGCGGCATATCTATCAGAGGCATGGATATCTCCCATGTTAAAAGTCAAAAATTCTCTACTCTAAAGACTTATGTTTTCAAACAGCCTTTTGCCAATTGAAACTGATTGAAATC
>JAFGKM010000062.1 GCA_016928555.1 Candidatus Omnitrophota bacterium
CCGCAAGCACTGAGGGCGAGTCGGTGAGCCCGTTGACCGAAGCCCCCAGGGCAAGAAAAAGGAGAGGGTGAATATTTAGCGGCAATCCCATTGAGATTGCCACGCCCCAAATAAACGGGGCTCGCAACGACAAAAAACGTCGGTTCAGGGTAAAGGAGAGGGAATGAGCGTAGTCAGAAAGAAGGGGGAAGGGACAATATACAGCGGGGAAAATCTCAACTACATCGCGTTTCCAATGGGCGGCATCGGAGCGGGGATGATATGTCTGGAAGGTTATGGCGGACTGACGAACGTTTCCCTGCGCCACAATCCGGAGGTATTCAACCAGCCGTGCATGTTCTCCGCTTTCTGCATCAAGGGAAAGCCGGAAAGCGCCAGAGTGCTTGAAGGACAGATACCGAATTGGAAGATATTCGGACAGACGGAAGGAGGCAGGGGTTTGGGCGGTTCAACGTTCGGTTTTCCAAGATGCCATACGGAATACTTCAAGGTAAAATTCCCGTTTGCTGCGGTGCGGTTAGACTATCCGATTCGCCCTCAAAGTGCGATAAATCGCACCGCTACAAATTCTACTCTGAAGGTTGAAGTTACCGGCTGGAGTCCGTTTATCCCGGGAGATGCCGACAATTCAAGCCTGCCGGCTGTGGCGCTTGAATATACGTTCATTAATACCGGCAGAAAACCGGTTGACGGCATCTATTCTTTCCATGCAAAAAATTTTCTTGCGGCAAATGCGGCAGGGGACAAAGGCACCAGTGTTAAACAGGCGGCAAACGGATTTGTTCTTCACCAAGCAGGCACGCAAAAACAACAATGGGATGAGGGCAATTTCTGTGCCTCGGTCATGGGAAAGAACGTAAAAGTCAATACTGGATGGTTCTTCAACATCTGGTATGATTCCATCACAATGGTCTGGAAAGACATTGAAACATGCCGCTGTATTTCCGGGACTCCCCTTAAAGCAGGAGCAATGCCCAGCCCTGGCGGAAGCATATACGTTCCTGTCAGGATACCTGCAGGCGGGAAGAAAACAGTAAAACTGCTTCTTTCGTGGTATGTGCCGAACAGCAACCAGTTCTATGGAGAGATAAAAGAGACAGAAGCAAGAGATTATTACAGTCCCTGGTATGCAGGCAGCTTTAAAAACATCAGGGATATTTCCGGCTACTGGCAGAAAAATTATGATTCTCTGAAAGAAAAAACTCGTAAATTCACTGATTGTTTTTATAAAATGTCTCTTCCTGCAGAGATTACCGATGCCATTGCCTCAAACCTGTCCATACTCAAATCGCCCACAGTTCTCCGCCAGGCAGACGGCCGGCTGTGGTGCTGGGAAGGGTGCGGTGACAACAAAGGAAGCTGTGCCGGCTCCTGCACCCACGTATGGAATTACGCACAGGCGTTTCCGCATCTTTTCCCCGGACTTGAAAGGACACTGAGAGAGACGGAGTTTAACGAAAATCAGGATGACAGAGGGCAACAGAACTTCCGCGGCTGGCTGCCCATAAAGCCATCGATACACAAATATCCTGCCGCTTCAGACGGACAATTGGGCGGCATCATGAAAGTTTACAGAGATTGGCGAATCAGCGGAGATACTGAATGGCTAAAAAAACTTTGGAGAAAAATCAGGAAAAGCTTGGATTACTGCATAGAAACATGGGACCCTGAACACAAAGGCATACTTCAGGAACCCCATCACAACACTTATGACATTGAATTCTGGGGACCTGACGGAATGTGCGGAAGTTTCTACCTCGGTGCTCTGAAAGCCGCCTGCCTGATGGCGGAGGCACTTGATGACAATGTGCCGTTATACCGCGAACTTTATGAGAAGGGAAGGAGGTATCTCGAGACAAAACTTTTCAATGGCGAATACTTTTATCAGGATATCCTGCGGAAAAATCTTAAAACGCCAAACCCGACCGTACAAAAAGACCATGTATATGCAGAATCTCTGAAACTCATCATAAAAGAAGGTCCCAAGTATCAGTACGGAAAAGGATGTCTTTCAGACGGAGTCCTGGGTTCATGGATAGGTGCAGTATGCGGTGTAGATGACATACTGGATGATGAAAAAGTAAAGAGCCACCTGCTTTCAGTATTAAGGTATAATTTCAGGGAATCTCTTGTAAACCACGTCAATCCCCAGCGTCCGGGTTTCGCATTGGGAGACGACGGAGGGCTTTTGCTGTGCACCTGGCCCAAAGGCGGAAAACTCTCCATCCCGTTTCCCTACAGCGATGAGGTCTGGACAGGGATTGAATACCAGGTTGCCTCGCACCTGATGATGCATAAACAGGTAAAACAGGCGCTGGAAATTATCCGTACGGTGAGAAAAAGGTACGACGGTACGAGACGCAATCCGTTTGACGAGTATGAATGCGGGCACTGGTACGGCAGGGCGCTTTCCTCATATAGTCTTCTGCAGGGATTTTCCGGCATAAGATACGATGCCGTGGATAAAACGCTTCACATAAAACCGGCTGTAAAAGGCGATTTCAGCTCTTTCTTATGCACGGCGGCAGGCTGCGGGCTTGCCGGATTGAAAAAAGGCAAACCGTTCCTGAAAGTTTGTTCAGGAAAGATAGAAGTGAAAAAGATAGAATATACCAAGCCATAACGGAACTTTTTTCGATAACGGGTGTCTAATTGGCAGTTCGTGGGGGGGGGAGAGCAAATGGTACGAATAACAAAATTCCCCCATGCCCCCCTTTTGCAAAGGGGGGATAAAGAGGGGATTTGAATATAGGAGGATAAAAATGGATAAGAGGAAAATGATTTTGGGGGTTATGGCAGGTTTTCTGCTTTTCAGTTTCACTCTGCCAGCGCAGGAAATGGCAAGGAAAGACGTTAGTCTGACTGTTTATAACCAAAATTTTGCGCTGGTTCGGGATGTCAGGTCTCTCTCCCTGCAGGAAGGCATCAACGAAGTACGCTTCATTGACATAGCGGGGCAGATAGAGGCGACAAGCGTGCACTTCAAGTCCCTCACTGCACCCGACAAGTGCGGGATACTGGAGCAGAACTTTGAGTACGACCTTGTCAGCGCCGACAAACTCCTTTTGAAATATATTGACAAGAAGATAAGCGTCATTACGCAGGACGACATCAAATACACAGGTTATCTCTCCAGTTACGACGGAAGCCAGCTCGTACTGGCGGAGGAAAGGGAGAAAGGGCCCATATTCATGGTAAACCGCGGCAATATAAGGAACCTTGAGTTTCCGCAATTACCCGAAGGTCTGATAACGAAACCTACGCTGGTATGGTCTCTGATGAACGGTAAAAAGGGCAGGCATGACGTGGAGTTGAGCTATCTTACAGGCGGCATCAACTGGCTTGCCGATTATGTCGCCGCCGTATCCGACGATGAAAAGAGCATCTCGCTTGCCGGATGGGTGACGGTCAGCAACCGAAGCGGTACCAACTACCAAAACGCTTCGCTGAAACTTATAGCCGGCGACGTGAACAGGGTTCAGGAAAGACAGGTTGTAATGAAAAGCACTTATGCCATGGATGCAGTAGGCGCTGCTGTGCCGGAACAGTTTGCGGGCAGGGAACTCTTTGAGTACCACCTTTACGAATTGCAGAGAAGAACCACGCTGAAGAATAATCAGACAAAACAAATAAGTCTGCTGACCGCACCTCAAGTTTCCGTCAACAAGGTTTTCACCTACTCGGGTGCAATGTACAACTGGTACTATTATGACAACTGGCAGGGACAGCAGTCCAATAAAAAGGTGGCGGTTAACCTGGAATTCAAAAACAGCGAGGCGAACGGTTTAGGCATCCCGCTTCCGAAAGGGAAGATAAAGGTCTACAAGGCGGATGTTGATAAAACACTCCAGTTTATAGGGGAAAACCAGATAGACCATACCCCCAAGGACGAAAAAATCACCCTCTTTCTGGGAAACGCTTTTGACATCGTGGGAGAAAGGAAGATAACCGACCACAAAAGGATTGCCAACAACCTTTACAGGGATTCCTATGAGATTACCCTGCGCAACCACAAAAAGGAACAGGTGACGGTGAAGGTTATAGAGCGGCAGTGGGGCGACTGGACGGTCATAGCGAAAAGCCATGACTATACAAAAGAAGATTCAACAACTTTGTCGTTCAACGTAAAGGTGCCTGTGGACGGCGAGGTAAAGGTAACATATACTTCAGAATACAAGTTCTGAAAGTAATGGATGCATTTCTTTTAAATCCTCCCCAACCCTCCTTTTTTAAAGGAGGGGGAAATATGATGTTTCCCCCTTTGAAAAAGGGGGAGTAAGGGGGATTTGTCTTCAGGAATTCCAGCCTTGCTTCTTATCTTTTGTAAAACTTAGAGCCGTATTCAACGAAGGTTTCGGACATCGCATTAACCTTGTCCCATGAATGTCTCACAGCATCGGGAGAAGGATACCACTTGGCGATAAACCCGCCGTTGAACTTACCGAAAGAATCTATGAGTTTCCTGGCGTATCTCCTGACATCCTCAACAGTGCCGTTTATCATGGTATTTTGTATATCCACGGGACACCAGAAGCACAGTTTCCCCCCGTACAGATTGCTCAGGCGGTCAACACCCATGTTCTCCTGCTGGTCCATCTGTATCACGTTAAGGTCCGCCTCTATAAGGCCGCCGAGGATATCTATTATGTACCCGCAGCTGTGCAGAAAAGTCAGAATGCCCTTGCTCCTCGCAAAACTGTACACCTTCTTGTATTTGGACTTCCATACCTGATGCCATATCTCCGGCTTCACCATCAGGCGGTCCTGGAAACCCCAGTCGTCCGCTGACATCACGCCGTCCACGCCTATCTCTGCAAACCGTTCAATCGCCGCCATGTTGATTTCGCAAATCCTGTCAAGGAGTTTATCCAGCTGTTCGGGGTTAACGTAGGCATCCATCCATCCCGCCTCATGTCCGCGCAGATACTCAAGCCGGTGTATCAGGGACATGGGGATACCGGCGAGAACGAATTTTTCTTCCTTGTTTTCCTGCACCGCTTTCTTTGCCGCTTCATACCTCTGCCTGTTTTCATAATCGGGGAATCTGTAGTCTGCAAGTTTGGAATAATCGTCAAGAGGGGAATACTTGACCTGTCCCATCGTCTTGTCCCCGGGGAATTTCTCCCATATGCATCCCCACTCGTCCTCCCATTTTGTTTCCGTCTGAACCTTTGGTTTCCATCCGGGATCCTGGGTACATCCGACACCCATTAAATCATTTCCCCATTTCTCCGGAAGAGCCCACGGAATCCTGTCCGGTTTTTGAAACAGAACCGCCCGCTTAACTCTCTCTCTTGATGTCATTGTATCTCCCATGTTAAAAGTCAAAAATTCTCTACTCTAAAGACTTATGTTTTCAAACAGCCTTTTGCCAATTGAAACTGATTGAAATC